>JAFYUX010000135.1 GCA_017549385.1 Bacillota bacterium | reverse complement strand
GCTGCTTCCCTGGCATTCAAAAAAGGTATCGTAGAAGCTAAACCTTGTCTGTTAGAACCAATCATGCACCTGGATATCGTTGTTCCTGATGATCACATGGGCGATGTAATGGGCGACATGAACAAGAGAAGAGGTAAAATCCTGGGTATGGAACCTCTGGGCAACGGCTACACTAAACTGTTAGCAGAAGCTCCACAGGCAGAACTGTTCGACTATGCAATCGTTCTGAGAGCTATGACTCAGGCTAGAGGCTCCTTCGAAATGGAATTCGAAAAATACGAAGAAGTTCCACATGCAATCGCACAGAAAATTATCGAAGATTACAAAAAATCTCAGGAAGCTTAATATAGCTGAATAAAATGATTTAACAAGGCGTCACAAAAGTGACGCCTTAAATTTTTGTATGGGCATGTGAAGAATCTTTCACTTGCAATGAGCAGAACGATGTTGTATCATAATAAAAAAGAACAAATGTTTGCGAAGGGGAAATGATTATGGCAAAGAAAGTAAAGACAGTATTTGTTTGTCAGGAATGTGGATATGAGAGTGCAAAGTGGCAGGGACAGTGTATCTGCGGTGCATGGAATTCTATGGTTGAGGAAAAGGTGGTGCCTGCAGCGGAGAGCACAGACAAACGCCGCAGAGCAGGCGGAGTGGCTGCCGGAACATCTGACAGTAAACGTAACAGACCATCAAAACTGACAGAGGTAAAATCAGGGGATTATACACGTATGGATACAGGTATAGGTGAACTTAACCGTGTTCTGGGGGGAGGTATGGTTAAGGGATCTCTTACATTGATTTCCGGTGAACCGGGTATTGGTAAATCAACGATTATCATACAGGCAGCTGCAAACATTGCAGAAAAGTATGGCCGGGTTTTGTATGTGTCTGGAGAGGAATCTGAAGACCAGATCAAAATGAGAGCGGACCGTGTCTGCAAAACACTGCCGGAGAATCTGTTTTTGTTGGCAGAGACTAATATGGAAGTTGTTGCGGCTGTAGCGGATGAAATGAAGCCGGAATTTGTTATCATAGACTCAATTCAGACAATGTACACCGAAGATTTGGACTCTGCACCGGGCAGCGTGTCTCAGGTCAGGGCCTGTGGTAACGAGCTTATGAGAGTGGGCAAGACTTATAATATTCCTATTTTTATAGTGGCACATGTGACAAAGAGTGGAGAACTTGCAGGACCTAAAATCGTTGAACATCTGGTAGACTGTGTCCTTCACTTTACAGGAGAACGTAATCAGGAATTGAGAATACTGCGGGCTTTTAAAAACAGATTTGGAACAACCAGTGAAATTGGAGCATTCGAGATGGCTGAGGAGGGGTTGATAGAGATAGAAAACCTGTCCAAAAGCTTTCTGGAGGGCATGGATGATGGAGCAGAGGGATCCATGGCAACAGCAGTTTACGAAGGGACTAGACCGTTGCTTCTTGAGGTCCAGGCACTGGCGGCACCTGCTAACGTGGGGTTTGCGCGTAGATCGGCAATAGGCGTTGAATTGTCTAGACTGAACATGATTCTTGCAGTATTGGAACGTAAGGCGGGGATTTCTCTTGTAAATCAGGATATATATGTAAATGTAGTAGGCGGACTTAAACCTGAGGGGACTTCCATAGACCTGGCTGTGGCCATGGCTATTTACTCTACGGCCAAAGGGAAATCAGGTAAAGGCAAAACTTTGGCAATGGGTGAAATCGGACTTACAGGAGATTTAAGATCTGTACAGAACAGTGAGAAAATCATCCGAGAAGCCGCACGAATGGGGTTCAAAAGAGTGATTTTACCGCAGAAGAATGCAGACCGACTCAAAACATCAGAGATCAAAGGTATTGAATTGATAGGAGTAAAACACATAACAGATGCGATAAAAGCGTTTTAATAAAAAAGAGATTGCAAATGCAATCTCTTTTTTTATATGAATTTATTTACGTTCAGACATCTCATGGAATTGATGATACATATCACTGCAACACCTACATCGGCGAAGACGGCCAGCCACATATTAGCCAGACCGACAGCCCCTAGTATAAGTACTGCAAACTTAATAGCTAATGCAAATATTACATTTTGTTTTGCAATACCTAGCGTCTTACGGGCAATTTTAATGATCGAAGCGAGTTTAGATGGTTGGTCATCCATGATTACAATGTCGGAGGCTTCTATGGCTGCTTCGGAACCAAGACCTCCCATGGCAACACCTGCATCGGCACGGGCTAGAACCGGAGCGTCGTTTATACCGTCACCGACAAATATTACACTTCCGCGACCTGATTTGCTATTAATAATGTTTTCGGCCAAAGTAACTTTATCTGCAGGCATCAGTTCTGCATGGTACTGATCGAGTCCGATGATTTCTGCAACATTTGCAGCGACCGCTTTACGATCACCCGTAAGCATTATAGTCTCTTTTATACCGCTGGATTTCAGAGAACTAATTGCCGCGGGAGCATCACTTTTGATGGTGTCGGATAATGCGATTGCGCCTAAATACTGATGCTCGTATGCTACATATACGAGAGTAGACTTTTCGTCATGATGTATTTCAGAGAATCCTAAACTATTCATGAGAACGCTGTTGCCGGCATATATCTTGGAACCATCAATATATGCGCTAATACCTTTGCCGGCCAGTTCCTGAACATTGGATACGCGCTGACGGTCAGGTTTACGTCCGTAGTAATCGCGTATGGATTGAGCTAGTGGGTGATCGGAGTAGCACTCTGCGTGAGCAGTCAGTTCCACCAGTTGGTTGTCTGTAACAACTCCGGCGTTGCATATTTCTGTAACCTGGAATACCCCGGTAGTAAGTGTGCCTGTTTTATCAAAAATGATAGTATCGGCGTTTGCGAGCACTTCCAAAAAGTTGCTGCCCTTTACCAAAATACCGCAGGATGATGCGCCGCCTATACCACCGAAGAATGCTAACGGCACAGAGATTACCAATGCGCATGGGCAGGAAATTACTAAGAAAATCAGCGCTCTGGAAATCCAGTTGCCGAAAGGATGTCCTGCGATGAATAATGGCGGGACAAGTGCCAGCAGTACGGCTGCGATTACCACGACAGGTGTATAGTAGCGTGCAAACTTAGTGATAAACTTTTCTACACGGGCTTTGCGGCTTCCGGCGTTTTCGACCATCTCCAGAATCTTTGCTACGGTAGAATCGTCGAACTCGCTGGAAACGCGAACTTTAAGGACACCTGTCAGATTGATGCATCCGCTGGAAATCTCTTCGCCGGTTGCTATGTATTTGGGGATTGATTCTCCTGTAAGAGCAGATGTATCAAGGGTTGAGTGGCCTTCAATTACATTTCCGTCTAGAGGTACTCGTTCTCCCGGCTTAATAATGATGATATCGCCAACTGCCACATCGTACGGATCAACAACCTCAATAGTGTCACCGCGCTGAAGATTTGCAAAATCTGGCCTGATATCAAGGAGACTGCTTATAGAATCACGAGATTTATTTACGGCATACTCTTCAAAAACAGTTCCAACCAGATAGAACAGCATTACAAATACTGCTTCTTTATAGTCTTTTAGACAAAGAGCACCGATGGTGGCAATGGTCATCAGAAAGTTTTCGTCGAAGATGTTTCCATAGCGAATGTTTCTGATTGCTGTAAGTAGTGTGTCATAACCAGCGGCCAGATATGCAGTTATTAAGAGTATAAAGGCTGTTGTTTCATGCGACCGCAAGATTGTGCCCAAAATAAACATTATGGCACAAATTGATATGCGTAATAATTGTATTTTTTGTTTCTTTTTCATAATCTAATCCCTTTTGTAGTATTTACGGCTTGCTTATCGTACAATCTTACAGTGCTTTTCGATTTTAGAAATCGTAGTCTGTGCTTTGTCTAATGCACTTTCGAATTTATCTTCGTCAGCTACAATTGTGATTCTCTGTGCCATAAAATTGATTACTGCTGTATCGATTTCATCTATTTTGTTGAGTGCTGTTTCCATTTTAGCTGCGCAATTTGCACAGCAGAGTTCTTCCATCTTAAATGTTCTTTTCATATATTTTCTCCTTTATTTTAATAATTGAAATAGTTATTTCCTGCAGTTCATGTCAAAGACATCATCTACGATGTTATGGACTAACTGGGCCATTGGGGTACATGCCAAAGTATAATATGTTTCCTTGCCGTCACGGTGCGATACCAGTAATTTAGCCTGTTTGAGCACTCTCAGGTGATGAGAAACGGCAGGTGAACTCATCTC
>JAFYUX010000134.1 GCA_017549385.1 Bacillota bacterium | reverse complement strand
GAGATTTTTAAAGAAAGGACTGTGGATAACGGAGTAAAGTATCTGTATATTACAGAGCTTGAGGACAGGTTTCCGGTCAGAGCCTTTTTTACAACAAAAGATGGGGGCGTAAGCACAGGGGCATTTACATCCCTCAATCTTGGATACAACACTGACGATGATCCTGAGCTGGTTACAAAAAACAGACAGCTGCTTTTTGACAGCATGGGAGTGGAGGATCTGATAGTGGCATACCCGCATCAGGTTCACAACGATGTGATTGCTCATATCGATAGTGATCTGCAGGACATCCCAGAGGATCGCATTCTCAGATTTCCAGAGACAGATGCTACAGTTACAGATCGCAAGGGCGTGTTGCTCACAAGCCTTCACGCTGACTGCATTCCGGTTTGGCTTTACGATCCGGCAAAACATGTAGCTGGCGTTGCCCATGCAGGATGGCGCGGCACCAGACTTGATATCGCCGCAAAGACAGCTAAAGAGATGTGCGACAGATATGGTTCACAGATATCAGATATTATCGCAGTTGTAGGTCCTGGTATTTCACACTGCTGCTTCGAAGTAGGAGCAGAAGTCTATGAGTCATTTACTGAGATGATTGGAGAGCTTGGCAGTCTGGTTACAAACGACCACAACGGCAAATACCATCTAGACCTCAAGGGTATCAATCGCGTACTTCTTGAGAGAGCAGGCGTGGGCGAAGTCCTCGTAACTGAGTATTGTACTTCATGCAGAGATGATTTATTCTATTCATATCGCAGAGATAAGGGCAAAACAGGAAGATTATGCGCAGGCATGATGCTTCTTTAGATAAATAAATGAGATTCTTGCGACAGCTCCCGCTGACGCGAGGGAACGTATACAGGAGAAAAGATTATGAGTATTATCAATATTGCAATAGATGGACCATCAGGTTCAGGTAAGAGCACAGCAGCTAAAAACCTTGCAGCACGTCTCGGTATTGAGTATATCGACACAGGTGCTATGTACAGAGCGGTTGCTTACAAGTCTATCCAGGCTGGAGTAGAGCTTGAGGATGCTGCTATCGAAAAGATGCTCGAGGACACAGAGATTGACTTTGTAAACGGCAACATCTATCTCGACGGCGAAAATGTTAACGGTATGATCCGTACACTCGAAGTTTCTGCAAAGGCTTCTGCTGTTTCTGCACTTCCTAGCTGCAGAACAAAGCTGGTTGAAATCCAGAGAAAGATCGCTGCATCAAAGAGCGTAGTAATGGACGGTAGAGACATCGCATCAAACGTTCTTCCAAACGCTACTCACAAGTTCTTTGTTACTTGTGACCTTGATATCAGAGCAGATCGCAGATATGCCGAGCTCCAGGAAAAGGGCGAAAGCGTTTCAAGGGATGACGTAAGAGCTGATCTCGCTCAGAGAGACCACAACGACTCAACAAGAAAGCTCAATCCTCTTAGAAAGGCTGATGATGCTATCGAAATCGCAACTGATCACATCAGCATTCCAGAAGTAACAGAGCTGCTTGTGAGCTATATTGAGAAATAAGAGTGAGATGATATTATAAATCACGTAAATATTAGATTATATTGAAATTTAATCCGGGGGTGCGCTTTTGCGTGCCTCTTTTTTATTGTAATGTGAGGGATTGAACTTGGATTGAGGGGAGAAATGTGAGAAAAGTGCCTTAAACAGTAAAAGTTCGGAAAAAAGATACATGAGAGGCGAGCAAATAATGAGGAAAAGTGCCCTAAAACGCAAAAGTGAGGGAAAAAGATACATTTGCGGGGAGCGGACGAGTCAGAGAAGTGCCCTAAAACGCAAAAGTGAGGAAAAAAGATACATTTGCGGGGAGCGGACGAGTCAGAGAAGTGCCCTAAAACGCAAAAGTGAGGGAAAAAGATACATTTGCGAGGAGCGGACGAGTCAGAAAGTGCCTTAAAATGCAAAAGTGAGGAAAAAAGATACATTTGCGGGGAGCGGACGAGGCAGAAAGTGCCTTAAAATGCAAAAGTGAGGAAAAAAGGATAACGGCTGTCATAATGACAGCCGTATTTTTTATATCTTATGTACAAACCAGCCGCTTCCCAGCTTTGGCTCAAACCATGTGGACTTTGGAGGCATAACCATTCCTGCATCTGCGACCTTTATAATGTCATCAACTGAAACAGGATAAACGGCAAAAGCCACTGCGTACTGCCCGCTGTCTACCATCTTTTTCAGTTCTGATGGTCCTTTGATGCCTCCGGAAAAACCGATGCGGTTGTCAGTACGGGGATCTGCGATACCCAGCAGTGGTTCCAGTACTTTGTTCTGAAGTACGGAAACATCTAGCGAGTGCGTAGGATGTTTTATCTCATCTTCTGCAAGTTCAGCGATTAAAGTCAGATGATACCAGTTGTTATCAAGGTACATTGTAAAGTCACCTTTTTTCTGAGGCAGGATATCATCTGGTCCGCTAAGGATTACATCAAAATCTTTCTGGAGTTTTTCCAGGAAGTCTTCTTTTGTAAGACCGTTGAGATCTGAGATTAGTCTGTTGTAATCCATTACGTGGAGCTGATCTTGGTCAAAAGCTACAGCCATAAATCTGTTAAACTCTTCGGTACCATCATAATCTGGATGATCAGCTCTGCGTTTGTGGGCAACTTTTGCTGCAGACGCCGTACGATGGTGGCCGTCTGCGATGTAAAGGGCAGGCATCTGAGTAAAGAGTCTGTCGAACTCTGCCACTAATGAGCTGTCGGCCACCGCCCAGAGGCGATGTCTTACGTCGGCATCGTCGGAGACGTCGTAGGCAGGATTGCTTCCGGAAACTATTGTTTCTGTGAGGGCTTTGATGGATAGGTTGTTTTTGAAGATGAGAAAGACAGGTTCTGTGTTTGCGTTGCAGACATCAAAGTGACGGATGCGGTCCTGCTCTTTTTCCGGACGGGTAAATTCGTGGCGTTTTATAACACCATTTTCGTAGTCATCTACAGAGCAACAACCAACAATCCCTGTCTGTGTGCGACCGGCGAGAGTCTGGCTGTAGATGTAATAGGAAGGTGCTGTATCCTGAATCATGATACCCTTTTCTTCAAATGCAATAAGCTGAGCAAGGCTGTGCTGATATACCGCGTCACTATATTTTTCTGATGCTGGGAAAGCCTGATCTCCACGGATAATCTGCATAAAGCTTTCAGGATTTTTCTCGCAGATAACTTTTGCTTCTGTCTGAGTTACAATATCGTAAGGTTGGCATAAAGTTTTGTCCGCATATTTTTTATCTGGCCTGAGGGCTTTGAAAGGCTTGAAAATAGCCATATTGTTATCTCCTTAAAAAAATGGCAGCTGTTTAAAACAACTGCCGAGTAAAGCTGACTTTAAATCATTTCTTATGAACTTATACCATTAAAATGCTGGCTTTAAACTAATATCTTTTAAAGATTAACTTTAAACTACTGTAACTGCCATAGCCTTAAATACAGCATAAACAGTATCTCCAAGCTTGAATCCCATTTCTTTTACGGCACGCTTTGTAACGTTTACTACAAGAGGTACACCAATGTTTAATGTGATTCTGTAGTTTCTGTCCATCTCTTCCATACCTACTACTGTACCTGCGATATTGTTGCGGGCACTGCAGATAAGTGGAGTCATACTGATAATGATATCTTCTGGTTTGATGGAAACCTTTGCAGAACCTTCGATATCAGTAGAAACTGCGATGTAGAGGTCACCGATAGAACCAATGATCTTTGCCATCTTTTCATCATCGTCTGTAAAGATTTCAGCTTCGTATGAGTTGTCTGATCTTCTGTTTTGCATGAGATAAGTCTGAAGCTGAGACTCAGTAACACGGAGGCTACGACCGATACGATGAGCAGGAATGTCACCACGCTTGATCATTTCGTAAATAGTATATTTTGAAAGCTTTAATTTTTTTGCTATTTCGTCAGGTGTGTATAAGATTTCTTCTTTCATATTTTTACCTCGTCTTTGTAAAAAGTACCGGGACGGTACTCAAAAGTGAGTTTGTTTTTGTTTGCTATTGTGGGTTTCGAAGTGTTTAAATACACATAAAAACCAAACGTTAGCTAACATTATATCATATATAAGCAAGAAATAAAGCTGTTGCGAAACAGTCGTTTTTATTTTATGAAAGAAAGCAACAAGTATATTGCCATTGCAAGAAAAAACAGCAACTCCTACTGAGTTGCTGTTTTATTCATTTCATCAAAATCATAATTATCGATACCGTACTGTACATCATTTTTAAACTGGGCCCATGCATCAGGATGATCCACATAGTATT
>JAFYUX010000133.1 GCA_017549385.1 Bacillota bacterium | reverse complement strand
GGATGCCGGCGGCATCGAGCATACGCATTGCATTTGTCTTACCTTTTGGAGCCATTAGCTAAGCAGCCTTTCTTCTTCTGAGTCATCCTGTCCATTTTTCATGACTTCGATCTTATCTCTAATCTCCATCATACGAGCATCTGTCATGGCGATAGTCTCTGCACACTGACGGAGTTCTTCCTGAATCACATCAACATTTGAAAACTCCTGCTTGTATTTAAGATCATGCTCGAGACTCGCCCAGAAGTCCATTGCGATAGTTCTAATCTGTACTTCGCATCTGAGATGATCCTTTGTGTTTGAGAAAAACACCGGAATCTCAATAATGAGGTGGAGACTTCTGTAACCGTTTGGTTTTGGATTTTTTATATAGTCTTTTACTTCGATGAGTGTAACGTCATCCTGTTTTGTAATCATCTCTGCCACTGCATAGATGTCATCCACAAAAGAACAGACTACTCTTACGCCTGCCACGTCATTAAGGTTTTCCTGAACCGACTGAAGCGAAATATCAAAGCCTTTTCTTATAAGCTTGCTGATGATGCTGCCTGGCTTTTTAACTCTAGTTTTTATAAATTCGATTGGATTTCTCTGGTTCTGGATAGAAAGCTCGTCGTTTAATACCTCAAGCTTTGTCTTTACCTCTCTGATGGCACAGTTGTATTTCATCATAACCTGTTCCAACTGTTTGGCTGTACCGAGAATCTCCTGTGGGTCCTCAGGCAGAATAGACTTATTTAAAATTTGTTTCTGTAAAGATTCCATATTTCTAACCCCCCGCTTTCGCTCCTAAGATTATACCACAATATGGTATAAAGAAATCTCAAAAACAGGATTACTCCGTAAACTTCAGAAAGTCATCATATAACTTTCTAAAACAATTCATATTAAATGTTTATATCTGTTTTTTGACATAAAAAAAGATGCGGAAATTTTATTCAGCATCAATTCTAAGCGATTCTAAATATTCTTCAAGGGCACCTGATCCAGCAGAACATGAATATCTGCAACCACTGCAGTTTCCGCTGCAACCACCAACTCTAGCATCCTTTAAACACGTCTTGAGCGCGTAAACAAAAGCTGCTGCAAGCAATGCACCTATTATAAAACTCGACATATAACCTCCCTACGTCTAACGTCTGCCAACCTGCGGGCAAACCTCATATACTTTAACAAAATATACTGGGCATGTCAATTAAAATACAACCGGAAAGAAAAATATTTCTTCCCGGTCAAGCTATTGATTTTCAATTATTAGAGAACAGTTACGAATTCGTCCATAGGCTTTCTGTCAGCGTGCATTGGAGCTGGCTGGCAGTCGTCAGCAGGATAACCTAAAGGCATAATAAGTCTTACCTTTAAGTTTTCTGGAATACCTAAAACCTTACCTACTTCGTCTGTATCAACCCAGCAAACCCAAGTTGTACCAAGACCGAGTTCTGCAGCCTGAAGCATCATGTGAGAAGCGAGGATAGAAACGTCCATAACACCTGAATTGAAACCAGTGAATGGGCTTACCCATGCCTTTTCATCTTCTGAGCAGAATACGAGAACTGTAGGAGCACCAAATGTAGCAACTGTGAGTTCTCTAATCTTTGCAAGGTTTTCTTCGCTCTGTACTGCGTACACCTTTGTTGGCTGGAAGTTCTTTGCTGAAGGAGCTACTCTACCAGCTTCTAAAACCTGATTGAGTTCTGCTTCTGTGATCTGATCAGCCTTAAACTTTCTTACTGAGTATCTGTCTTTTGCGAGTTTTAAGAAATCCATGTTTGCCTCCTGTTTACTTCATGAGCTGCGCCAGGTCCACGTCTCTTCTGCTTACGAGAGAACCTGAATATGCTGAAACGTCTGTTATGAGCTTTGTCACTCTTCTGATATCATCCTGAGTAATACTGTCGATAGCCTTGATAACGTCTTCCATCTTTCTTACTCTGTTTCTCATAAGAGCGTATTTACCATTTGATACCATACGGTTGCTTGTGTTTTCCATGCTGAAAATAAGACCACCCTTAGTCTGTTCTTTTGAAATCTCAAGTTCTCTGTCGGTCACTCCGTGAGCAGCGAGATTTTCAAGTTCTTCTCTGATGGCAGCAACTGTATCTTCAATCTTATCATGTGCTACACCAGCACTGATAGCATAGAAACCATGTTTGTCGTGAGAAGAAGTATAAGAGAATACTGAATAAGCGAGACCCTTTTCTTCTCTAATATTCTGGAAGAGTCTTGAGCTCATGCTTCCGCCCATAATGTTGTTTAAAATGCTCATTACATAAGCATCATCATGGCCAAAGTTGAGAGCTCTTATACCGAGACAGATGTGAGACTGTTCGATATCCTTAATCTTGTTTTTGAAATCTGGAACATAAATCGCACTGCTTTCAGGCTTTACTTCTTTTAATGGTGTAAGGCATGAAAGGCTGTTTTCGAAGAAATCGCAAACCTTCTGTTCGTCAAAGTTGCCGGCAACAGAAATTACGATATTGTCCAGAGTATATTCTTTCTTGATGTAGTTGATGATATCGTCACGAGTGATAGCATCAAGGCTTTCTGGTGTGCCGAGGATAGTGTTTGAAAGTACATTTCCCTTGAAAAGCACATCATAGAGCATTTCCTGAGCTAAATCATCTGGTGTGTCTTCTACCATCTTAATCTCTTCTTTTACAACCTGCTTTTCTTTTGTCATTTCAGCAGGATCAAAGAGTGAATCTGTGAGCATGTCCACGAGAACTTCGAGACCCTTTTCCAGGTTGCTGCTGAGAGTTCTTACGTAGTAACATGTGCTTTCTTTTGCTGTGAAAGCGTTTATCTGACCGCCTAGGGCGTCAATATCTGAAGCGATCTGTCTTGCAGTTCTTTTGTTTGTTCCCTTGAACATCATGTGTTCGATATAGTGAGAGATACCTCTGCATGTATCGTCTTCATCTACACTGCCTGCTTTTACCCAGATGCCGGCAGTTACAGACTGAACGTGAGGGATCTTTTCAAGAGCAAGTCTTAAACCGCAATCGAGTTTTACGATTTTATTCATAATCTTTTCCTTGATTCCTTATTATTCATTAACATTCAACCTGTGCGTAAAGCACAATTACACTACATTATACCCTTGAATAGAAAAATTGTCTATGATATCCTAGTGTAACATAGTTAGTTTATACAAGTAATTTATATATTGATATTTAATATATTTGACTACTAAAAGGGGAAATATTTATGTCAAAAACTAAAGATTTCATTATCAGCAAACTGATGATTGTTGCCGGTTGCTGTTGTCTCGGTCTGTCGATTAATATTTTTATTCAGCCAAACAATCTGGCACTTGGTGGCTTCTCAGGTATTGGTCTGGTGCTCAACTATGCTACAGGTTTTCCAGTAGGTCTCTGGATCTTCCTGGCAAATATTCCGCTGATGATCATAAGCTGGAGAGTATGGAACGTAAAATTTATGCTCAACTCACTTCTTGGGGTAATTTCAAGTTCCCTTGCCATCGAACTCATAGGCAAGCTCACATTCCTCCAGATGGTTGTAGATGATCCTCTTATGCCTGCAATCTACGGCGGCATCCTTTCTGGTATAGGTACCGGTCTTGTTCTCAGAGCAGAAGGTACTATGGGCGGAAATGATATCCTGGCTCGTCTCACAGAAAAGTACAAGGGACTTCCAGTTGGTACATTCTATCTGATTTTTGACGGATGTGTAATTGCAGCCGTAGCATTTATAAACGGACCAACATTAGCCCTCTACTCTCTCATAGCAGTATTCGTTTACAGTACTGTTGTAAACAAAGTGGTAGATGGTCTTGACTCGGGTAAGCACACATTTATCGTATCAAATAACAGTAAAATCATCGGAGATTATATCAATAAGGAAATGAAACGCAGCTTTACTTATCTCCACGGACGTGGTGGCTATGGTGGCCAGGAATTTGATGTTATTATGTGCGTTGTAAACCGCTGGGAACTCTTTACTCTTAAAAAGGCTGTACATCAGCTGGATCCTAAAGCATTCCTCATCGTCGGCGATGCCCACGAGGTATACGGTGGAGGTTTTAGAGAGGCGATTAGTAAATAAAACATTTAAAGGAACTGTTGTATCAACAGTTCCTTTTTTAATGCAGGGTAATAAGAAAGGACAGAAGATACCCTCAGATTACGCGCCTCGGTGTTGGCGGAACGTAATCTTCGGGTACCATTTTGTCCTTTAATAATTCTATCTCAATTACTCACTAACTCCGACACTGTAACTACTTCCAAGCCCTGTTCTTTAAAGGATTCCAACAACGATGGCAGGGCTTTTACTGTCTCTTCTTTAGGGTGCATCAGGATGATTGCGCCTTTCAGTTCTTTATCCATTATGCGGTTGTAGATTACGTCTGCTGTTGAACCTTCTTTCCAGTCGATTGTATCTGCTGACCAGAGACTCATACGATAGCCTTTTTCTTTACATATTTTTATAGTACGTTCGTCAAAGTCGCCTGATGGCGGGGCAAATATGTCTGTTTTGATTCCCAAAGTTCTGAATATTATATCTTCTGTCTTTTCTATTTCATCTCTCACTTCGCCTTCTGCTACCTGTGATGAAAGTTTGTGGGAGTAACCGTGACTCTGAATTTCATGTCCATATATGTATATTTTTCTCAGCATATCCGGATTTTTTTCAGCCCATTTTCCTGTTACAAAAAATGTTATCCTAATATCATTTTTATAAAATATCTCCAGCATCTCTGGCAGAACTTCTTCTCCCCAGTCAACGTTACATGTCAGAGCCAGACGATTTTTCGTGACATCACCAGAGCGAATAATTATATCCTGTGATATTTCTGCTGTATAAGGATCTGAAACCACACTAGCATATGATGTACCGCTGTGAAGGCTTGTTCCATCACCGCATTCTGTAATCACTTTTACTTCTTTGCCCATTTTATCCATGTATTTTTCATGGTTTGTCATACATCCCCACAATATAAAATACACAAAAATAAAAAATACCAGAGCAGCTATCAGATGTCTGTAGTTTCGCAATATAAATACCGCTTTTTCCGACATCCTTTCTTTTGCTTTGTCTGTAACGTATGATATTTTTTCTGAAATTTTCACTTTTTTCCTGCCTTTTCTTAAAACGGCGCTCTGCCTACAGTTTATCTATATGCAGGAATAAGGTGTTGATTACATAAAAAATGCCGGCGCGAATGCGCCGGCATCGTCTGCCCGGAGGGCTGTAATATCTTTGTTTTAAGAGGGCAATCTTAAATTACATGTTTGCTCTCTTGAGGTTGATACGACCCTGGTTGTCGATTTCGTATACTACTACTTCAACCTTGTCACCGATATTCATTTCGTCTTCTACCTTTTCAACTCTGTGCTTAGCCATCTTTGAAATGTGGAGGAGACCTTCCTTACCAGGAAGTACTTCGATGAATGCACCGAAGTTCATGATACGCTTAACTTCGCCGTTGTAAGTCTTGCCTACTTCTACTTCTGCAGTAAGGAGTTCGATGTATTCCTGTGCTGCGTGAGCAGATTCCATATCAGGAGCAGCGATAAAGATCTTGCCGTCTTCGTCGATGTCAATCTTAACACCAGTTTCAGAGATGATCTTGTTGATAGTCTTACCACCAGGTCCGATAACTGTTCTGATCTTTTCTGTATCGATCTGCATTGTGATGATACGTGGAGCGTATGGAGAAAGTTCAGCTCTTGGAGCTTCGATTTCTTCTAACATCTTGCTGAGGATGTGTTCTCTGCCTTCGTGAGCCTGCTGGAGAGCAGTTGCGAGGATTTCCTTAGAGAGACCGTGGATCTTGATGTCCATCTGGATAGCTGTAACACCCTGACGTGTACCTGCTACCTTGAAGTCCATGTCGCCAAGGAAGTCTTCCATACCCTGGATGTCGCTGAGTACTGCAATCTTGTCGTCTTCTTTGATGAGACCCATTGCGATACCTGCTACTGGAGCCTTGATAGGTACACCAGCATCCATGAGTGCGAGTGTAGAACCACAAACAGAAGCCTGTGATGTAGAACCGTTAGAAGAGAGAACTTCTGATACGAGTCTGATCGCATATGGGAATTCTTCCACAGATGGGATTACTGGGAGAAGAGCCTTTTCTGCGAGAGCACCGTGACCGATTTCTCTTCTGCCTGGGCTTCTTGACGCTCTAGCTTCGCCTACGCTGTATGGTGGGAAGTTATAGTGGTGGATATATCTCTTTTCTGTTTCTTCTGAGATACCGTCGAGAGTCTGGCTTTCGCCTACTGCACCGAGAGTAGCTACAGTGAGAACCTGAGTCTGACCTCTTGTGAAGAGACCTGAACCGTGTGTTCTAGGAAGGAACTCAGTTTCGCACCAGATAGGTCTGATTTCGTCAGTCTTTCTGCCGTCAGGACGGATGCCTTCGCTGATGATGAGGTCTCTCATCTGTTCCTTACGAACCTTGTATAAGATATCGTCGATATCCTTACCGTTTTCAGGATATTCTTCGATGAACTTTGCCTTTGCGTCTGCTTCGAGCTTGTCCATTGTCACCTGACGTTCAGTCTTGTCGTGAATCTGGATTGCCGCTCTCATGTTATCAGTCTGGTATTCTCTGATTGCTGCTTCGAGTTCTGCAGGAATTTCACGAACTGGTAATGGCTTCTTTTCCTTACCAACTTCAGCTGCAATAGCATCGATAAATGCAACGATCTTTTTGATTTCTTCGTGAGCAAACATGATACCTTCGAGGATATCTTCTTCTGGAACTTCGTTTGCAGCAGCTTCTACCATCATGATAGCATCTGCAGTACCAGAAACTGTGAGGTTCATGTCACTTACTTCTCTCTGAGCGAGAGATGGGTTTACAACGAATTTGCCGTCTACTCTGCCGATACGAACTGAACCTGTAGGACCAGCCCATGGAATGTCAGAAATAGAGAGGGCAACAGAAGAACCAATCATAGCCGCGATATCAGATGGGCAGTCGTGGTCTACACACATAACTGTAGCTACAACTACAACATCGTTATAGTAACCCTTAGGGAAGAGCGGTCTGATAGGTCTGTCCATAAGTCTTGAAGAAAGAATCGCCTTTTCAGAAGGACGACCTTCTCTCTTGATAAAGCCGCCAGGAATCTTACCTGCAGCGTACATTCTTTCTTCGTAGTCACAGCTGAGCGGGAAGAAATCGATGTCTTCTCTTGGTTCTGCAGAAGCAGTAGCTGTAACATTTACAACTGTGTCGCCGAGTCTGATAGTAGCGGCACCATTAGCCATACCGGCAACCTTGCCGATTTCTACCTGGAGAAGCTTTCCTCCAAGGGCTGTTCTGAATGTCTTGTACTCTTCGAATCTCATTGTTTTTCCTCCAATTGATCCTTCGCCATCCCGATCCGACTTGACAATCAGACCCGCAGTAAAACACGCACTTCCGACCGCTCCGCGGTCACGAATAACTGAAATGCTGTGAAGCTGATTCTCAAGTCTTTGATCCAGATGGGATATAAAGCGTTGTCGATAATATACTTAAAGCGGGGCTCGCAAAAAACAGCCCCGCTTTGAAAACATAATTATTTTCTTAAACCAAGACGAGCGATGAGAGCTCTGTATCTTTCAAGGTCAGTGTCCTTGAGATACGCGAGAAGGTTTCTTCTCTGACCTACCATCTTTAAGAGACCTCTTCTAGAGTGGTGATCCTTCTTGTGTGTCTTTAAGTGTTCGTTTAAGTCGTTGATTCTGTAAGTGAGGAGAGCAACCTGAACTTCTGGTGAACCAGTGTCGCCTTCCTTTGTAGCGTATTCAGCAATAATTTCTGCCTTCTTCTTCTGATCGATCATTTTATTTCTCCTTTTCTTTAATTCTCCTGAAGCCGTGTAATACGCTGGAGTATCGTACAACTCAGCCCCGGAACATACTGAAAATTGCGCATTTTCGCACAATCCTCAACAATTATATAGTGTTTATATATCTGTGTCAACAGAAATAATTTTCATCTTTTCATGAAAATTTCTGGCGTATTCTTTGTTTCTTCCGATCTCATCTTTGAGCTCGTCCAGGCTTGAAAATTTCTTTTCATCTCTGATTTTTTCAAAGAATTCAACACAAACAGTCTTGCCATAAATCATCTGATCAAAATCCAGAATATTTGTTTCCACATTTTTTTCATAATGACCTATAGTAGGCTTGTGACCTACATTTGTAACTCCCGGATACCATACACCATCCACCATACATCTCGTTACGTAAACTCCGTTTGCAGGAGCTACCATACCTTCATCCATGAGGATATTGCATGTAGGGAATCCCATTGTTCTGCCGAGCTGATTTCCGTGAAGAACTTCGCCCTTTACAGTGTAAGGTCTGCCGAGGAATTCAGCCGCCTCATCCACATGACCAGCTTCGATGCTGCCTCTGATAAGAGTACTGCTTACTACCTGATCATTTACCGTTACAGGGTTCATTACATGAACACTGAAGTTTTTAACGAGGCCATCTGCTTTAAGTGTTTCAGCTGTACCGCCAGCCTTGTGGCCATAAGTAAAGTTGAATCCGCAAATCGCTGTATCTATGTTGAAAGCATTGATGAGGATATCATCAACAAAGCTTTCAGGAGACTGTTTCATGATCATTTCGTCGAAATCAAG
>JAFYUX010000017.1 GCA_017549385.1 Bacillota bacterium | reverse complement strand
GCCCATCTTTGCGAGAATCTTTTCGTTGGCAAGAAGCATACCTACAGCGTACATTTTAAGTGATGTTAAGAACTTTTTCTGAGGAAAGTCGTAGATACCCTGCTTTTTATAAAACTTATGATCAGCTCTCATAAAGCCTCTCATCTGATAGATAAGATCTCTAAAGATTTTCATACCACCTACACCCCAGAAGTTTTGTGGTGCTGTATGCTTTGTCTCAAGAGCAAAGCTGAGAGATTTTGAAAGCTTGTCGATTTCTCTGTCTGTATCATGCTCATCTGTCGCAACACCAGCCAGGAAATTACCGCCTGTTTCGCTTCGAGCTTCGATTATAGTAATGAGGTTGTTTTCTTCAGAATATCTGCCGGAGACAAGATATCCCACAGGCATGCCTACAGTTACTGTTCTGTGACCATTGCAGAAATTTCTATCGTCGTACATCTTAAAACGAGCACCCATAGAGTGATCTGAAACCTTAAACGCATACACGATAGAATCTGCTGTCTGAATATCGTTTCTAAGGAAGCTGTCGAAACCATCCTTGTAAACACACTTTTCTGATACAGCACATCTGAAACAGCCTAGACATCCGCCAGCAAGCGGATATTCTGATATATTTATGATCCTTGTTCTATACGGAAACACGGCCTGAAATCTTGAAATCATCTGGCTGAGATTAGAATCAGAATCTGTCTCATCGGTGATAATAACGATATCTTTGTCCGCAATTTTGCTAAAAGAATCATCTGCAGGGACTGTTGCTGGAGCACCCTTATATGGTACAACCTCTGCCTGGACAGGCTGCTGTGTATAAATTGATTCGTTTATAGACCAGATAAAACGCTCAAAGAACTTTTCTGCATCCTGCTGGCCCTGTTCTGTAAGGAGATCTTCCATGTCAGCTGAAAGACCTCTGATATATCTCATACCGAGATCGAGAATATTTTCTTCTATATATTTATGGGCAGTCATGTCATAAAAATGCTTTGATGTTGTAATCTGGGAAGCATATTTATCTCTGAGATCTACTTTATGCTCTTTCACAAGTTCGATAAATCTGTGAAGCTGTGACGGAGCGATAAAAGTATATACAGGATAGGAAAATATAACTGCATCTGCACTCTCGAGAATCCACTTTGCCTTTGTAAAATCTCTTTCCAGACTCTTTATAGCCTGACCTGCATTAATCACCTCAAAAGTATACTGAGGGAACTTGATTTCCAGGTATTTTACTGTCTGAAGTGTAATACTGTATTTTCCTTTTGGACTGCCGTTAACTACTACGATTTTCATCTATATACCTTTGTTTTCTGATATTTGAGGACTAATATTACATAATATCCTTGTTGTAATGACCTCTAGTGTCTGTCTGCTGATCAAAGAGTGACTTGTCAGACTCACCAGAAAGTTTTGCAAGAGCAGCCTTAGCCACTTTTTCGACTTCTGCCCCAGACTCGATAGTAAAGTTGAGTCTGAAAGCTTCTACACCCTTTATAGACGGCATTTCATCAAGGAGATTGAGAACCTTGCCGTTTAATAAAGTTGTTGTGCAGTCGTCGTGTGTAAGTACAGGGAATGAACCTGACTCATCTCTGATTTCGTAAATTTTTGACATGCATCTGCCGCAAAGACCCATCTTTTTAAGCGGACAATACTTTGTGAAAAGCAGTGGCGCTCTGCCGTAAACTATCATTTCAAGAGCAGGATAGCCTTCGTTTTCAGCATAGTATGTATCGATGAGATCTTTTAACTGTTTTTTATTTATTTCATAAGAAAGTGTTACTCTCTTTGCACCAAGCTTGTATAACTCATAGCAGCTGGCAGCATTTACAACGTTGAGAGAGTAATCAGTAACAAACGGATTTGTGTTTCTATAATGATATACACCACCATAACCGCCAAGAAGGAGTTCACCTTCTCTTTCGTCATACTCAATCTGGTTTCTTCTTACGATATTTTCAAAATATACGTTTGTAATACCGCTTCTGATACATGCATCGTACTGTTCCTGTGTTGTAACAGTAGCTGTGATGTATGGTGTTTGCGGAGCAAACGAGATTTTTTCTTTTGGCTGCGGTTCTTTTACGCGTCTAGCTTTAGATGCTAATTTTGCATCATAAAGACCCTGAACGATTTCTCTGCGGGCGCTATTGAGGAGTTTTGCAGGGATAAATGCATTGTACTCATCAAACTCAACATCATTGAGAGTAAATACTGTGTCGTTTAATCTTGCAAACTGCTTTATAACAGTATCTCTGTCAGTAGGGTTGTTGATAGCTTCGCCTAGAATCTCCTCGCTCTCATAGAAGTAGTGACAGCCGAGGCCTTCTGCGTCGATAACAAGCTTTGATCCAGGATAAGCGTAAACTTTGATATCCAGGTTGTGGCGTATAAATTCCTTTTCCAGAATAGTTTCAAGTTCTTTATGATATACCAGATCCTTTGTCTTATACACGATATCGCCAACTGATAGGTTTTCCTTAATCTTGATGTAGCACACATCGTAAGACTTGTTGATGAGGTTGCCAGCCTTATCATAGAGCTTTGCTACTGAAAGACTGATGTCTTCGCCGTTGTGGTCGATACGGATGATATCGTTCTGGATAAGAACCTTGTCCAGAGTGATTTCGTACATACCTTTGTACTGGCCTGTAATTTTGCCGATTTCAAAACCAAAGTTGTTTGATTTCTGGATGTTTGTGATATCCTTTGGATCTTCGTGGAAGATATAACCCTTTGTATATGTTCTGTTGAAAGTCTTTTTGAGATCTTCGTTGTCTTCAGCTGTAAGCTGACCGTCGAGAGCCTTTCTGTACTTGGAAACAACGTTTGCAACGTAAACAGGTTCTTTCATACGGCCTTCGATTTTGAGAGAATCAACAGCCTTGAGTTCTTCGATATAATCAATTGTATTGAGATCCTTTGTAGAAAGGATGCAACTTTTACCCAATGACTTGCCTGTTTCTGTGTCGATGAGCTCATAAGCCTTACGGCATGAACCAACGCATCTGCCACGGTTGCCGCTACGATAACCTGTAAGACCGGACATAAGGCAATTGCCTGAGTAAGATACACATAAAGCACCGTGTACGAAAATTTCTATAGGAAGCTGAGCTTCTTTTTTAATCTCTTTGATCTTTTCGATAGCCACTTCACGGGAAAGTACAACTCTCTCTGCGCCCATTTCCTTGCAAAGGAGTGTACCCTCAAGGTCATCAATACCCATCTGCGTTGAGCAGTGAACTTCCATATCTTCGAAATTGTCAGCAGCATATCTGAATACAGCCAGATCCTGAACAATAACAGCATCTACGCCGATATCATTAAGCATATGAAGCTGTGCTTTCATGTCTTCCATTTCGTCTTCGAACACTATCGTGTTCATAGTTACAAATATTTTGACACCTCTGAGATGAGCATACTCAACAGCTTCTCTCAGTGTTTCCAGATCAAAGTTGTTTGAATAAGCTCTTGCGCCAAATTTTTTCATGCCGAGATAAACCGCATCACATCCGTTTGAAACAGCGGCTTTTAAGGCTTCTATGCTCCCTGCAGGTGCTAAAAGTTCAGTCATTTTTACCTCACCTTTTCATATATATAAACAGTAAATTAATTTCTCTTTAATTAAATAATTATACCATGAAACATGAAAAAAGACAGGAGCTTAACTCCTGTCTGAATATTTGTTATCTCGCCTTTCCGGAGGAATGCCAGTCTAATACTTTTTCTTGAGTACCATATAAGAAACCCAGTAAAGAACAAGCATAAAGCACTCTGCAATAAATGCAGCCTGAGAATATACTTCTAACTTTAAAATCTTAAATACAATAACTAAGACTGCTGAAGTGAGAACGAAAATGTATCCGCTCCACGACCATGCTTTTGCTCTG
>JAFYUX010000132.1 GCA_017549385.1 Bacillota bacterium | reverse complement strand
TCTAACCTGAGAGAAGTCTCTAACACGCTTGAGAACTCTGTTTGCAACTCTAGGCGTACCTCTTGAGCGCATTGCCATAGCGCGCACAGCATCCTCATCATATGTAACTCCCAGAATACCTGCGGAACGGCTGATAATCTGCATAAGATCCTCAGTAGAGTAAAGTTCGAACTTGCTGATAACCCCAAATCTGTCTCTGAGAGGAGCTGAAAGACTGCCTGCTCTTGTGGTTGCACCGATAAGCGTGAACTTTGGAATATCGAGACGAAGTGATCTTGCGGAAGGTCCTTTGCCTATAATGATATCAATAGCGTAATCTTCCATAGCTGAGTAAAGCACTTCCTCTACAGAACGGTTGAGTCTGTGAATCTCATCTATAAAAAGAACGTCATTTTCGTCAAGATTTGTCAGGATAGCCGCAAGGTCCCCTGCTCTATCAATGGCAGGACCTGAAGTGATCCTAAGGTTTACGCCCATCTCAGCGGCAATGATACCTGCGAGAGTCGTCTTGCCAAGGCCTGGTGGACCATAGAAAAGAACGTGATCAAGCGGTTCGCCTCTCTGCTTTGCAGCCTGAATAAAAATCTCAAGATTGTTTTTTACTGTTTTCTGGCCTATGTAATCTGCCAGTCTTTTTGGTCGGAGGCTGACTTCGATATCAGCGTCATCTTCCATATAACCGGCACTTGTAATTCTTTCTGAATCCATAGCTAAACCCCTTTAAAATCTGGAAAGCTTTTTTAATGCAGCCTTGATGTAATCTTCTGCAGAAGCATGATCAAGGCCTGATGCAGCAATAGCTTCTGAAGCGTCTGATTTTGTGTAACCCAGCATAACGAGAGCATCGATAGCATCAGAAATAGCAGTAATCTCTCCTGAATCCCCTCTGCCTGAAGCTGCACTCTGCACTCCTGCGACGCCTGCCGGCGACCCGCTGAGTGAATCAGCATCTATGCTGTCTTTAAGCTCAAGAACAACCTTCTGAGCTGTCTTTTTTCCTACGCCTTTTGCTCTTGCTATAGTATCCGGATCATTAAACACTATAGCCTTTTTAATATCTGTAACAGTAAGAGCGGAAAGAATCGCTACGGCAGCCTTTGCCCCTATGCCATTTACTTTCTGGAGCATACGGAACATGCGAAGACTTTCTCTGTCATCAAAGCCGTAAAGGCTGACATCATCCTCACGTACAACCATGGCAGTATAAGCTGTCACAACTGTATCCGAAGAAGCTATGTATAACGCAGATGATGAAGGCACCGTCATCTCATATCCTATTCCGTTGTTTTCTATGACTATCATGTCATCGAAAACCTCTGTGACTCTTCCCTTTATATAATGGATCATCTGATCCTCCTTACTTTATAATCCTGAAACCGTCTGGCTTTGCTGGTGCTTTTTTGCCTCTGAGACGATCTTCTTTTTCTATTGCTCTCTGAATTGCCTCAGACACTCTGGAGTTGCTGACTGCTGAATTGCCATGGCAAATAGCTACCGCAAGAGCATCTGCTGTGTCGTCGGGTTTTGGTACTGCAGAAAGACCAAGTAAAGCTTTTACCATCTGCTGTACCTGTTTCTTTTCTGCTCTGCCGTAACCTACGAGAGCCTGTTTTATCTGAAGAGGTGTATATTCTGATATCTTAAGTCCTGAGTTGACACATGCCAGCACAGCTACTCCTCTGGCCTGTCCAACATTTATAACTGTTTTTGCATTTGTGTTGTAGAAGAGTTCTTCTATGGCAGCCGCATCCGGCTGTGTCTCCGCTATAACGTCCATAAGACTCGTATATAAATACTTTAATCTCTCTGGCATAGGAGATCCTGCATCAGTAGCTATACTGCCGTAATCAACCACTGAAAAACGGTTGCCTTTCTTTTCTATAACACCATAACCCATGAGTGCATACCCCGGGTCTATACCTAAAATCCTCATTGAATATGACCTCTTATAATCTCTAAATGCACTGCCCTTAAAAATGCTCATAAAAAGGCAGAGTATCATTTTATATTTTATCACAAATACTGTTTTTACGCTAGAAAAACAACAAAAATAAAACACACATATGTTCTTTTATTTTGAAATTTTAGCTTTCCTTTATTCATTTAAAGCGGTATAATCATGAATAGACGTTTATATTTATGCATTATATACAGTGTCGTCGACTCGACTTCACGGAGTGATGCACACTGCAGATATATATTGAAAAGGCGGACAATATGAGATATTCAAGACACGATAAAATCATAGAGCTTATAAACACATATGACATCGAAACACAGGAAGCTCTTGCAGAAAAACTTAAAGAAAGCGGATACAAAGTTACACAGGCTACGGTATCCAGAGATATCAAGGAGCTCCAGCTGGTTAAAAAGATGTCTGCTAACGGCAGATACAGATACGCTGTTTCTGCAACAAAAGTAAGCCACAATTCAACAGACCGCTACGAAAAGATATTTAAAAATACTGTAAGTTCTATCAGCCATGCCGGTAATATCATCGTATTAAAGACTCTCTCAGGCTGTGCAAACGCAGCATGCGAAGCTCTCGACTCTATCGGTGCCAGCGGCATTCTCGGCTCTATAGCCGGCGACAACACTATCTTTATTGTTGTTGACTCACCTGATCACATCCCTGCTATCGTAAAAAAGTTCAACAGTATTCTCGGAGCATCTGACGATTCTGACATATAGATATGTGAGGTGAAATATGTTATCCCGCATTTATATCAGAAACTTTGCCATCATTAAGGAAGTCGACATCGATCTGGAAGAAGGACTAAACATCATCTCCGGTGAAACCGGTACTGGTAAATCTATCGTTATTCAGGCAGTAAACCTTGCTCTCGGCGGCAGAGGCAGTTCTTCTCTCATCGCAGATGGTTCTGACAAAGCCATGGTACAGCTTGTTTTTTCACTGTCTGACCAGGAAAAAGCCTCTATCGCAGACAAGATTACTATTCCGGATGATGATCAGCTCATAATCACAAGAGAGTTCAGTCGCAGCGGCAGGAGTATCACAAAAGTAAACGGCGAGATTGTAAACCTTCCGTTCTTAAACAGCATCACTTCCCGACTGGTTGATATCCACGGACAGTATGACAATCAGACTTTCCTTAATAGCGAAAACCACATCAGGATTCTCGACAGCTTTATGTCAGACAAGATTTCTCCTGTAAAAGCACAGGTCGCTTCCCTCTTCTCTCAGTATCACAAGCATAGAAACACTCTGGTAAAGCTCCGTGCTCATCACAGCGAGTTTCTCCGCAAGCAGGATTTTATGAGATTTGAGCTGGATGAGATCTTAAAGGCTGATATCAAACCTGGTGAGGACGAGGAGCTTGCAAAACAGGCTGAGCTTTTACAAAACAGCGAAAAGATCTTCTCCGCTCTCAATCAGAGTTATGAGATTCTGACATCTGCTGACCTTCAGAGATGTATAGACCTTATAGAAAGCATTTCATCTTTCGATAAAGAGTACGCTGCTATATCATCTGCTCTCTCAGAAAACATCTATCTCCTCAGAGACCTCTCCGAGGACATCAGACATAAGAGAGATTCAGTTACATTTGAGCCGGGCCAGATTGATTCAGTTATCAGCAGACTTGACCTTATCGATAAACTCAAGTTAAAGTACGGTGGCTCTATAGAAAAGATTGCCGAGTACGCTGATATCTGCCAGAAAGAACTGGACGTAAACGAAAATATCAAAGAACGCGAAGCAGAACTCACTGCTGAGATCTTAAAAATCAGAAAAGAAATTCTTTCTTTATCAGAAAAGCTTACACTTCTGAGAAAAGAATCTGGTCTCAAGCTTACAGAGCTTATGACAAAAGAACTTCAGGAACTCAATTTTGCAAACGCTCAGTTTGATATCGAGTTTGATACAAACCAGACATCAACAGGTTCACCTGCTATCTCAGATAACGGTACAGACAAGATTCAGTTCTTATTTAATGCAAACAAAGGCGGTACATTAAAGCCTCTTGCAGATATTGCTTCTGGCGGCGAAATCTCCCGTATCTCGCTTGCTTTCAAGCGTATTACCAGTGATATGGACAATATTTCCACTATGATTTTTGACGAAATAGATACCGGTATCAGCGGTATCACTGCTAGTGTTGTAGGCCGCAAGATGAACCAGATTGCAAAAAATCATCAGATTATCTGTATCACTCACCTGCCTCAGATAGCAGCAGCTGGTGACCACCAGTTCCTCATCTCAAAAAACGATTCTGCTGATCGCAGTTTTACAACTATCAGCAGTCTTTCCAGAGAAGAACGTATCAGAGAGATTGCCAGACTTCTCGGTGGCGATAATATCACAGATATTACACTTGCCAGCGCTGAGGAACTTTTAGATTCTTTCTCAAATTAATATTTAAACAAACAACAAAGGGCTGTTGCACCACACGGTGCAACAGCCCTGTTTTAATCTCAGTATAAATTTTAAGCGAAGAATGAAATGTACCCCTGTACAAATACATAGATTACAACCAGTGGAAGAAGATACTTGATGTATACCTTTGCCCACTTTGGATACTTGAGACCGTTACCGGCATCAGCTTCCTTGATGAAGTTATCCCAGCCCCAACCGCGCTTTGAAGTACAGAAGAGGAGGAAGATAAGGCTTCCCAGTGGAAGGATGTTGTTTGATACGATAAAGTCTTCGAGATCAAGTACACCAGTACCTGCACCAAGCGGCTGGAAGCCACTCCAGAGGTTAAATCCTAAGATACATGGTAATGATAATACAAT
>JAFYUX010000131.1 GCA_017549385.1 Bacillota bacterium | reverse complement strand
GACCTCCTTGCTCAGTTCTTTGATTACATCTTCTGCATTGAATGGCATGTAGTTGATCTTATGACCCTTGCCCAGAGCCATTTCAACCGCCTCAATGTACGCACCCGGAGCACCAACCAGAGGCAGTTCGCCTGCACCCTTTGCACCGTAAGGTCCGTTTGGATACTTTTCAACGTGTAAGATTACATTAAGGTTTGCCACATCCGTGGAAGTAGGAATCAGGTAATCAGAGAAAGTTGTATTACGCATACGACCCTTTCCGTCGTAATAAATCTTTTCAGTGGAAGCATAGCCGATGCCCTGCAGGAAACCGCCCTCCATCTGGCCAACCACGATATTCCAATCGATAGGTGTACCAACATCGAAAGAACCTGTAGCATCAACAACCCTTGTGATACCAGTGAATGTATCCACCTCAACTTCGATGGCATTTACACCCCATGAGTATGTAGGATATGCATCACCCTGGAAATCATCAATATAGAAAGGAATCATAAATTCTGGTTCCTTGAAATTTTCAGTAACAATCTGGTCTTCTCCATCCACCCAGATATCACGCAGTTTTGCGGCAGCTCGGCGTAACAGTTCGCCAACAACCATCAGAGAACGTGAAGCAACAGTCGGACCAGAGTCAGGAACACGAGCAGTGTCCGGTTGATCATAGTAAACCTTTTCCAGCGGAATATTCAGTTCATGTGCAACAATCTTGGCGAAAGTTGTTCTCAGCCCCTGACCAATGTCGCCATTGCAAGCCAGAACCTCTACTGTACCGTCCGGATACTTGTGTAACTTTGTGACAGCCTTGATGAGATCGCGCTCGCCAGAACCGGTAAAACCTGCGCCGTGGAAGAACCATGACATACCGATTCCCTTACGGTAACGACCAGTCTGTGGCTTTGAATACTCCTTGTGCTTTCTGAAGAGGTCACACTTTGCATCAACTTCATTAAGCATATCCACCAGCGGTACAGGGAAATGATAGATACCAGAAGTAGAGGTACCATCCCCCTGCTTAACCACGTGAGCCATCTTAAACTCCAGTGAATCAACGCCTAAATCCTGAGCTATATGATCCATCATCATTTCTACAGAAAAGAATGTCTGAGGACCACCAAATCCTCTATATGCACCAGAAGGAGTAGCATTAGTCTTTAGAGCGCTACCGCGCACGCGAAGATTTTCAACGTTATAAACACCAGAAGCAGCAATAATACCACGCTGCAGAACTACAGCAGATAAAGTAGTATACGCACCGCCGTTAAACTTAACATCGATGTCCATAGCAGTGACTTTGCCGTCCTTAACTGCCACTTTATATGTATTTAAGGAAGGATGACGCTTGGAAGTAAACTCCAGATCCTCATCACGATCAAAGACACAGCGTACAGCCTTGCCGCACTTTTTTGCCGCAACTGCAACCTGACTGCCCAGAATAGAAGGAAATGCTTCTTTACCTCCGAAACCACCACCAGTAACATCCTGAAGAACATGAACACCTGAAGGGTCACAGCCCAGGGCACGAACGAGAGCACCGTGAACATAATATGCGCACTGCATAGAACCATGGACAAACATACCGCCATCAACCTCAGGCTCTGCCATCATACCCTGGCACTCGATATAAGCCTGTTCCTGATAGCCAGTCTCAAATTCTTCTTCATATATTTTATCTGCTTCAGCAAAAGCTTTTTCTATATCGCCTTTGCCGTACTCATAATCAAAATGTGCACATGTAGCTTTTCGCATATCCAGTACAGGTTCAAGTTCCTCGTACTCCACTACAATATTTTTCAGGATATCGCGAACAACCTTTTCATCAGGGCCACATACCATGCCGATAGGCTCACCGATGTATTGTACAATCTCATTTGCATAGACAGGGGTATCGTCCATAACTATCTCAACATTGTTGTCACCAGGTACATCATTGCGGTCTACATAGTAGTAACCTTCTGGCAATTCAGGTACCTTAACGGACAGAACCTTTGCATGTGCGTACCTGGAGCGCAGCAGCTTACCTGTCAGAATATCTCCAACATAGTCATCAACATATCGGCTGTATCCGGTAATCTTAGGCAAATGGTCCTTTTTCACAACGGATTCGCTGATTCTTTCCATGAAAATAAAACCTCCTAATCATATTGAATATATTATAAATCCAAATAATTCATATTGCGAGGTTATCGTTTAATTAACTTGTATAAATTGCTGACTGATTTTATTTATCTGAACGGATTAACCAGAAAATAAAAAAACGCCACCGTATTTAAATACGGTGGCGTTATGATGCCATTTAATAAATTTTAGTTAAGTGACTTCATTGTCGGGAAGAGAAGTACGTCTCTGATTGCAGCACTGTTAGTGAGAATCATTACCATACGGTCAATACCGTAACCGATACCGCCTGTAGGAGGCATACCGATTTCGAGAGCGTTAAGGAAGTCTTCGTCTGTGTGCTGAGCTTCATCATCACCCTTTGCAAACATTTCTTCCTGCATACGGAAACGTTCACGCTGATCGATAGGATCATTGAGTTCTGAATAAGCATTTGCCATTTCCCAACCGTTCATGAAGAACTCGAAACGTTCTACATAATCAGGATCTTCTGGCTTTCTCTTTGTAAGAGGTGAGATTTCAACTGGATGATCCATGATGAATGTTGGCTGGATGAGATTATCTTCTACGAATTCTTCGAAGAAGAGGTTGAGGATATCGCCCTTTGCGTGACGATCTTCAAATTCTACACCGTGAGCCTTTGCAGCAGCTCTTGCTTCTTCAAGAGTGTTGATTTCTCTGAAGTCTACACCTGAATACTGCTTTACAGCATCGATCATAGTAATCTTTGTGAATGGCTTTGAAAGATCAATAACCTTATCGCCATACTGTAACACCTGAGAACCAACAACTGTTTCAGCCAGATGACGATACAGTTCTTCTGTCAGTTCCATCATACCATGGTAATCAGTATATGCCTGATAGAGTTCCATGAGAGTGAACTCAGGATTGTGTCTTGTATCAACGCCTTCATTTCTGAATACTCTGCCGATTTCGTAAACCTTTTCAAGACCACCTACGATAAGTCTCTTGAGGTAAAGTTCGAGAGAAATACGGAGCTTGAGGTCTTCGTCGAGAGCATTGAAGTGAGTATAGAAAGGTCTTGCTGCAGCACCGCCTGCATTTGCAACCAGCATAGGTGTTTCAACTTCAAGGAAGCCCTTTGCATTGAGGAAAGTTCTGATTTCAGCAATGATCTTTGAACGCTTAATGAAAGTATCCTTTACATCTTCGTTCATAATAAGGTCAACGTATCTCTGACGGTAACGGAGGTCAGTATTTGTGAGACCGTGGTGCTTTTCAGGAAGAACCTGAAGGCTCTTTGAAAGAAGTGTAACTTCTGCAGCCTGAATAGAAATTTCACCTGTCTTTGTCTTAAATACTTCACCCTTGATACCTACGATATCGCCGATATCAAGCTTCTTAAAGTCCTTATATGAATCTTCGCCGATTACGTCTCTTGCTACATATGCCTGTATTCTACCCTGAATATCCTGTACGTGACAGAAAGATGCCTTACCCATTACACGCTTTGACATCAGTCTACCTGCTACAGAAACTGTAGTACCTTCCATTTCTGCATATGCATCTTCGTTCTTAACATCCATACTGTGATGTGTCACATCATATTTCATAATCTGGAAAGGATCCTTGCCTTCTGCCTGAAGATTAGCAAGCTTTTCCCTTCTGATTTTGCTCTGTTCACTTATATCCTGCTGTGTCTGTACAGGAGTGTTCTTCTGTTCTTCGCTCATTTTAATGTACGTCTCCTATATTGTTAAAAGTGATTATCTTGTGATTTCTAATACCTTAACACGGATCATGCCGTCTGGGATTTCGATCTCTACTTCTTCGTCGATACCAACGCCGATGAGACCTCTGCCTACTGCAGATTCGTTAGAAATCATACCGTTTAATGGATCTGATTCGTTAGAACCAACGATCTTGTATGTTTCAACTTCGCCAGTACCGAGGTATTCGATCTTTACTGTATGACCAAGGTTTACTCTATCTGAAGAAATTTCAGATTCGTCAAGAATTCTTGAGTTTCTAATCATATTCTCGAGCTTGAGGATACGTTCTTCGAGTTCTGCCTGTTCGTTCTTTGCAGCATCGTATTCTGCGTTTTCGGAAAGGTCACCATAAGAAATCGCTTCCTTAAGACGTTCAGCAACTTCTAATCTTCTTACCGCCGTAAGTTCTTCGTGTTCAGCAACGAGTTTATCATACCCTTCCTGGGTAACAATCATTTCTTCCATAAACATTTTCTACACCTCTTCTTTTACAAGTCTTTCCAAACCAACCATGATATCGCTGGCGTCTTCTAACTGGTTGAGATTTCTTCTAACCGCTACAGCACCCGGCAGTCCTTTTACATACCAGCCGATATGCTTTCTCATGGAACGCACAGCAACGTATTCTCCTTTTTCCTCCAGCAGTAAGCCAAAGTGTTCTTTAATTATATCCACTCGTTCGCGTCTAGATGGAACATAGTCTTTTCCTTCCAGAAGAGAACGGAATATCCATGGATTTCCGAGAGCACCTCTGGCAATCATAACAGCATCACATCCTGTTTCTTCAAACATGGACTGACAACTGTCGACACCAAAGATATCACCATTTCCGATTACCGGAATGCTTACACTCTCTTTTACCTGACGGATGACGCTTCTGTCAGCTGTACCGCTGTACATCTGAGTTCTGGTACGACCATGAACCCCGATGGCAGCTGCGCCTGCGTCTTCTATCCTTTTTGCAATTTCTACTGCGTTTATGTGGTTTTCGTCCCAGCCGATTCTGATCTTTACAGTAACAGGCTTGCGGGCTTTTTTTACCACAGCCTCAACTACCTCAGAAACAAGTTCCGGGTTTTTGAGAAGGGCGGAACCATCTCCGCTCTTTACGACCTTAGGTACCGGACATCCCATATTGATATCTATCATACAGTTTTTTCTGCTTGATAATATGTCTGCCGCATAAGCCATGGCAGATGGGTCGGAACCAAAGATCTGATATATGAGGGGCGTTTCGTCATCGTAAATCTTGAGAAGTTTTTCTGTGACCTGATCGTTATAGTAAAGACCCTTTGCACTAATCATCTCAGAATATACGGCACCTGCACCAAACTTTTTGCAGATGCGCCTGAAAGGCCCGTCGGTTATACCTGCAAGGGGCGCCAGAAAATATGGATTATCAAACTGAATGCCCCCGATATTTACTTTTTTATTAGTCATTCTGTGCACGAAGCTCTATGCTTTCTTTGTTTTCTTTACTGCAGCTAGTTCTGTTGCCGAAATTATTTTTGTTCTTTTCGTAGATCATCTGGAGGCCTTCCAGAGTGAGAAGTCTGTCAACATGGTTGATAGCATCTACGCCCTTTGAAACCATAGTTGCGAGACCACCTGTAGCTACTACTGTGATATCTTCAGGACTGCCACCCTTCATTTCCACGTATTCCTGCTTTATCTTACGAACAATAAAGTCTACTACACCCATGTGGCCGTAAACAAGACCTGACTGCATACTTTCGTTAGTATTTCTGCAGATTGCGTGACCTGGTTCGATGAGCTCTACTCTAGGCAGCTTTGCTGTCTTTTCAAAGAGAGCATCAGATGAAATCTTGATACCCGGCGCAATTGTACCTCCAAGGTATTCACACTTGTCAGAGATACAGCAGAATGTTGTACATGTACCAAAATCGATGATGATAAGTGGTCCGCCGTATTTGTTGTAAGCTGCCACTGCGTTTACGATTCTGTCCGCACCCACCTGTTTAGGATTGTCATACTTGATAACCATTCCAGTTTTGATGCCCGGTCCCACCTCAATAGCTCTTATATTGAAATACTTTATAGACAGATGCTGCAGAGTATATGAGATTGACGGTACAACTGTTGAAATGATTACGTCTTTTACGTCTGCGATGTTTAAATTGCTGTAAGTGAAGAACTGATTGATCAGCATGCCGTATTCGTCAGCACTCTTATTTTTGTCAGTTTCCATTCTCCAGCTTTCAATTAACTTTTTTCCCTTAAAAACCCCAAGTACGATGTTAGTGTTTCCTACATCAAATGCTAATAACATATTTGTCCTCCTCGTCATCATGTCAGCCGACGGCTCCGCCGT
>JAFYUX010000130.1 GCA_017549385.1 Bacillota bacterium | reverse complement strand
TAAAGAAAAAATATATAAAAATCTCGAAAATGATTTTTCGCTTCTGCTTGCAACAGAGTCCCTCAATCCTGATATCAGCAAAACATATCAGGTAAATGGTGACATGACAGTATGTATGCATGCAAATGCAGGAGATTTATCTCAGGATGCAGATGTTACTATGAAAACATCAGGCCTTTTGAAGGGCAGTCAGTCACTTCTTGATGTTAATATGACTATAGAATCTGGTGCAGAAAAAGTAGGCACTACAGGTAAGCTCCGTGCTGATGCTGATGCAGGTATTTCAGAAATTCAGCTTGAGGGTATTACACCAGAAGGCCAGTGGCAGGATGCTGCGACTGCAGTCGTTGGAGGTATTTCTGGTCTAGATTCTGTTTTTGATATGGCTGTAACAGGAAACTCTGATATGACAGCTGTTCTGGATGAGTTTATTTCTGTATCAGAAGATGACTATACTATAGATACTTATGATCAGCTGGTGGCATCATACGAAGTTGCAAAGAGAGTATTTGGTGACCAGGCTTTCGAAAAGAACGGAAATACATACACTGCTAATTTTGATTCAACTTCGTTTGCTTCTGCTGAGGAACTCAGCTCAGCTTTAGTTGACATGGGCATCACAGGTAATATCACAATTAAAAAAGATTCAAATGGAAAAGTCAGCGGAGCTGACATGAATATAAAGATGTATCTTGATGATCCACTTGCTATGTTCGAGCTTGTTATGACTCAGAGCAGCAGAGCAGATGGCGGTTCTATAAATATGTCACTTAATGGTGGCGGTATGGAACTCAAGATTCAGTCTCAGGCCACGAGAAAAAATACAAATCAGACTTTCGTTTGGGGGTAAACATACATGGGAAAAGAAGTGATTATTGCCGGTATCGGTATGGGTAATCCTGATACTGCTACGGTACAGGTAATACGTGCTATAGAAAATGCGGATGTGCTTATTGGCGAAAAGCGTATGCTTGAGTCTTTTGCGCATCTTGGTAAAAAGATGATTAGTGACTACAGTGGTCAGATTGTAGCAGAACTTATCAAAAACACAGAAGGCGAAAAGTTTGCAGTTCTTGTATCTGGAGATCCAGGTCTCTACAGTGGTGCTGCTTATCTTGCTGAAGCACTTGCAGAGTTTTCTCCAAAGGTGCTTCCTGGCGTATCTTCTGTTTCTTATTTCTGCAGTGCCATTGGCAAGTCATGGAACGATGCTGAAGTTTTAGCAGCAGCTGACAGAAAGATAAATATCGTTTCAGAAGTTCGCAGAAACAAAAAGACATTTGTCCTGACGGACGGAAATATTTCTCAGCTTCTTGTAAAGCTCTGCCAGTTTGGTTATGGTGACCTTCCTGTTTATGTAGGTGAACGTCTCTCTTATGCAGACGAAAAGATTACATCTGGTACAGCTTCAGAACTTGCAGAAAAACAGTTCGACAATCTTGCTGTTATCCTTATCATCAACGAAGAAGCTGATAGCCGTATCCCGTCAGGCCTTGCTGACGAGCTCTTCGAGCGCGGCGATGTACCTATGACTAAAAAGGAAGTAAGAGCTATCGCAATGTCCACTCTTAGAGTACTTCCGGATAGTATCGTTTATGATATCGGTGCAGGTACAGGTTCTGTTGCCATCGAAGCTGCATATGCTGCTTACAGAGGTACAGTATATGCTGTAGAATGTGACGAATCTGCAATCGATCTTTTAGAAAGAAACTGCAAAAATATGATGGCAGACAATGTTGAGATTATTGCAGGTACAGCTCCAGCTGTTCTCAAGGATCTTCCTGCTGCGGACCTGGTATTTATCGGCGGTTCTGATGGCAGTCTTGAGGAGATTGTTGACGGAGTCATCGCAAAAAATAAGGCGGCAGGCAAGGACTTCAGACTGGTTATTAATCTTGTTTCTATGAAAAACATCGGTTCTTCTGTTGTTATGCTCAGTGGAAAAAAAGCACTTAAGATTGAGTATACTCAGGTTTCTGCATCAAAGCTTCGTACAGAGCAGGAGCGTAGCCTGATTCAGAACAGTGATCCTGTATTCGTAATTAAGGCTGATTTTAAGATGTAATTACATATAAAAAAGTTTATATTGATGAAATATATCCCGGATTTCAAAAGCCGATGCTTTTGCGGTCCGGGTTTTATTGTGTCTATATTTCTTTTGTAGGGGAATAATATATATAGTATAAAAAGTGGTGCCGTTGCAACAGTTTTTGGCGGTGGTATGGGATATGATGTAACTAGGTAAAAGTGGGTGCACATTGTGCCAGCCTTGATACTCCAACGTAAATCGGCTATATATATCTGTGGCTGAAAAAAATTTAATATAAAATAACACAATATATTGTGTTTGTGTTAAAAATGCGATACAATATATTCGCGCGTTTGGGTGTGACGGGAGGAGTCTGCTCTCTTGCTGTCATCAAACTGTAAGGCGCAAGACGAAGAAATGACGGTTACAAACCGTTTAGGTTATGCAATTATTAAATTTTTACGTTGAAAAGTGTGTATAAAGCAAATTATTTTGGAAGGAACAGGCTATGGGAACTATAAAGACAATTGTTAAAAGAGACGGCAGACATGTTCCGTTCGATGTGACAAAGATCTCCAATGCCATTTATCAGGCTGCTCAGGTTCTGGGTGGTCAGGATAAAACGACAGCAGAGGTTCTTGCTGATCGTGTAGTTGATTATCTCACTGAGACTCTTGGTATCGCAGAGCCTACAGTAGAACAGGTACAGGACGCAGTAGAAAAGGTTCTTATCGAAAACGGTCATGCCCGTACTGCAAAAGAGTATATTCTTTACAGAGCGGAACGTACAAGAGTCCGCAGCATGAACACAAAGCTCATGAAGATCTACGAAGATCTTACATTTAGAGATGCTGCAGAAAACGACATTAAGCGTGAAAATGCAAATATCGATGGCGATACTGCTATGGGTACTATGCTCAAGTATGGTTCAGAAGGTGCAAAGCAGTTCTATGAAATGTACGTTCTCGATCCTAAGCATGCAAATGCTCATATCACTGGTGATATCCACATTCACGATCTCGACTTCCTGACACTTACTACAACATGCTGTCAGATCGATCTCGTTAAACTCTTCGAAGGTGGTTTCTCTACAGGTCATGGCTTTATCCGTGAACCAAACGATATTCAGACTTACTCAGCTCTTGCTTGTATCGCAATCCAGAGTAACCAGAACGACCAGCACGGCGGTCAGAGTATTCCAAACTTTGACTACGCAATGGCACCTGGCGTAAGAAAGACATATATCAAGAAATACAGAGAAAATCTTGCAAAGATTATCGACATCCTTCAGGATGACGATAATGGCGAAGAACTTGCAAAGGCTATGATGGCTGAGATCAAAGAAGCTACAGGTCTCGTTCCAGTTATGGCAGACGATAACGGTTATACAGAAAAAGAAGCTGAAAAGCTTGCTGCTATCGTAGGTGCTGAAAACGTTCTCAGAGCACAGAGCTTTGCAAGAAAGCATGCTGACAAGGAAATCAGACGTGCAGTATATCAGGCTATGGAAGCATTCATCCATAACCTCAACACAATGCACTCAAGAGCAGGCGCACAGATCCCATTCTCATCTGTAAACTACGGTACAGACACATCTCCAGAAGGTCGTCTCGTAGTTGAGTCTATCTTAAAGGCAGAATACGCAGGTCTTGGTCACGGCGAAACTCCTATCTTCCCAATCCACATTTACAAGGTAAAGGAAGGTATCAATTATAACCCAGAAGATCCAAACTACGACCTCTTCAAGATGGCTATGAAGGTTTCTGCAAAGAGACTTTTCCCTAACTTCTCATTCCTCGATGCACCTCACAACATCGCATACTACAAGGAAGGTCAGCCAAACACAGAAGTAGCGTATATGGGTTGCAGAACAAGAGTTATCGGTAACGCAAACGATCCTACGAGAGAAGTAACTAGCGGCAGAGGTAACCTCAGCTTTACATCTATCAACCTCCCACGTCTTGCTATCAAGGCAAAGGGTGACGTAGATATCTTCTTCGAAGATCTCGACAGAAAGATGACTCTCGTATTTGATCAGCTTACAGAACGTCTCCGTATCCAGAGCAGCAAAAAGGTTAAAAACTTCCCAGTCCTTATGGGTCAGGGCATCTGGATGGATTCAGAAAAGCTTGGACCAGAAGACACAGTTGGCGAAGTACTCAAGCACGGTACACTCACTGTTGGTTTCATCGGTCTTGCAGAATGTCTCAAGGCTCTCATCGGCAAGCATCACGGCGAATCTGCAGAAGCGCAGAACCTCGGTCTCGATATCATCGGCTTTATGAGAAAGCGTTGTGACGAACAGGTCAAAAAGACAAACCTTAACTTCTCTCTCATCGCAACACCTGCAGAAGGTCTCTCAGGTCGTTTCGTAAAGATTGACAGAGAAAAGTACGGCAACATCCCAGGCGTAACAGATAGAGATTACTACACTAACTCTTTCCACGTGCCTGTATATCATAATATTTCCGCTTTTGACAAGATCAAGTTAGAAGGTCCATACCACTCACTCACAAACGGTGGTCACATTTCTTACATCGAAATGGATGGCGATCCGCTCAAAAATCTTGACGCCTTCGAAGCAGTTGTTCGCTGCATGAAGGAAAGCGGTATCGGTTACGGCTCAATCAACCATCCAGTTGACAGAGACCCAGTATGCGGCTACACAGGTATTATCGATAACGAATGCCCAAAGTGCGGTCGTGTAGAAGAAGAAGGAACACTCAACTTCGAACGTATCAGACGTATCACAGGTTACCTCGTAGGTACAGTTGATCGTTTCAACAACGCAAAGCGTTCAGAAGTAAACGACAGAGTAAAACACTCAGTAGCAAGGGAGATCTAAATGTCAATCTCAGCAGAGCTCCGCTCCGGCGAATCAGCATCTCAGTCAGAACTTCAGCTTAGACTGTCAGGAGTAATTGACGAGTCGGTGGTAGATGGACCAGGTATGAGATATGTCCTGTTTGTACAGGGATGTCCTCATAAATGTCCGGGATGCCACAATCCTCAGACTCACGATTTCGAAGGGGGTACTCTTATATCAGTTGAGGAAGCTCTTGAAAGAATTAGAGCAACTCTTGATTCTGACTCGCTGATTGATGGAATGACAATTAGTGGCGGCGAGCCAATGTCACAGGCGGCTGCCCTGGTTCCTATTGCTGACGAAGCAAAAGCCAGAGGACTTGACCTTATGATCTATTCCGGCTACACATATGAGAAACTTCTGGAAATGTCATCAGAAGACAAAGCCATCGGTCATCTTTTGGAAGTAGCCGACAAGCTTGTGGATGGTCCTTTTGTTATGGCACAGCGCGATCTCACTCTCGAGTTTCGAGGCAGCCGCAACCAGAGATTTATTGATCTGGTAAAGACACGTAAGACCGGAAAGGTGACACCATTTATTTCAGATAAATGGGATATTCCGCTTTAAAAACAAACCGCTGCAGTTATGATACTGCAGCGGTATTTTTATTGAAATTTCAATGACAGCTGTAAACAAACAGTTAATTTTTTAATTAAAAACATAGGCGTTAAAATAGACTAATGTATGGTGCTGTGCTAAAATAAACATGGTAATCTATTTAAAATTTTCATAGAGCATATAAAAAAAGGAGACGAAAATGGCAATCAGAATCGGTATCAACGGATTTGGTCGTATCAGCAGACTTATCGTAAGAATTGCAGCGGCTGAACCTGAAAAGTTTGAAATCGCTGCTATCAACTATCGTAACGTAGATCTTGATTACATGGCATACATGATTAAGTATGACACAGTATTCGGTCGCTTCAACGGTACTCTCGGTACTTATGTAGAAGGCGAAGAAAAGGGTCTCGTGATTAACGGCACAAAGGTACCGGTTATCGAAGGTATCACACCTATTCCATGGGGTAAGTATGGCGCTGACTACGTAATCGAAGGTACAGGCAGCTACACTACTACTGAAAAGTCTATGGTTCACATCGAAGGTGGTGCTAAAAAGGTTATCATCACTGCTCCTGCAAAGGACAAGGAAACTCCAACTTTCGTTGTTGGCGTAAACCACAAGGACTACAAGGCAGATATGGACGTTGTATCTAACGCATCATGCACAACAAACTGTCTCGCTCCTGTAGTTAAGGTTCTCCACGACAACTACGGCATCAAGCAGGGTCTCATGTCTACTATCCACGCAGCTACTGCTTCCCAGAAGACTGTAGACGCACGTTCAATGAAGGACTGGAGAAGAGGCCGTTCTGTTATCGGTAACATCATCCCTACAACAACTGGTGCAGCAAAGGCTGTAGCTCGTGTTATCCCAGAACTCGAAGGCAAGCTCACAGGTATGGCTATTCGTATCCCTACAGCTGACGTTTCATTAGTAGACCTCTCTGTAGAACTCGAAACAGCTACTACTTACGATGACATCTGCTTAAAGATGAAAGAAGCATCAGAAGGCGAACTCAAGGGTATCCTCGCTTACACAGAAGATAAGATCGTTTCTACTGACATCATTGGCGAAAACTGCACATCTACATTTGATGCAACTGCAGGTATCATGCTCAACGACAAGTTCGTAAAGATCATCGCATGGTACGACAACGAATGGGGTTACTCAAAGAAGATCCTCGAACTCGCGGAACACATGTACAGCGTAGATAACGCTTAGTATTCAGTTCCGATCGCTCCGCGATCACCATATTAAAAAAACAAAAGCCGCTACGGATTTTCCGTAGCGGCTTTCTTTTTAACCAAGTACGATCTTTGCAACATCAGCGCCTTCTTTTGCATTGCGTGCATAGTAGTCAGCACCCATTTCCTGAGAATAATCTTCAGTAAGTACGGCACCACCAACCATAACCTTGCAGTCATGGCCACTTTCTCTAAGAGCCTTGATAGTATCTTCCATGCTGCCGAGAGTAGTAGTCATAAGTGCAGAAAGACCGATAAGCTTTACATCTTCTTGGATTGCTGTCTCTACAACAACAGCAGGATCAACGTCCTTGCCCAGATCGATTACTGTGTAACCGTAGTTTTCCAGGATTACCTTTACGATATTTTTACCGATATCGTGAATGTCCCCTTTAACAGTAGCAAGGATGATTTTACCCTTTGAAACTGTTTCGCTACCCTTAGCTGCGATTCTTGTTTTGATAACTTCGAAAGCTTCGCTTGCTGCCGCAGCAGCATTGAGAAGCTGCGGAAGGAAAAGCTGTCCTTTTTCAAACTGGATCCCAACACGGTCAAGAGCAGGAATGAGGTACTTATCGATTACAGTGAGTTCTGTTTCTGTTTCCAGAAGCTTAGTAACTGAAGTTACAGCTTCTTCTTTAAGTCCCTTCTGGATAGCGTGTTCAACAGTGCCAACCTGTGGTGAACTACCTGTCGGCGAAGCCGTCGCAGCAGAAGTATTTGTTGCAGGAACTGCAGATGCAGGAGTGTAGTTTGCAAACTTTTCGATGTATGCTGCGCTGTCTTTGTCCACGTTGTTGAGAACGTTGAAAGCCATTACTGCATTCATCATAGACTCTGCATTTGGATTGATGATAGGGAGGTCGAGACCGCTACCCATGGCAAGAGTCAGGAATGAATGGTTGATGAGATCTCTGTAAGGGAGACCGAATGAAATATTTGAAACGCCGAGAACTGTCTTAACACCTAGCTGTTCTTTTACCATGCGTACTGCTTTGAGAGTCTCTGCTGCTTCTGCCTGTTGAGCAGAAACTGTGAGAGTGAGACAGTCGATGTAGATATCTTCTTTTGGGATGCCCATTTCTGTAGCTTTATCCACGATACGCTTTGCAATAGCAAAACGTTCTTCTGCTTTTGCAGGGATACCCTTTGAGTCAAGTGTGAGACCAACTACAGATGCGCCATATTTTTTAACCAGCGGGAGAATAGTCTCCAAAACTTCCGCTTCGCCGTTAACGGAGTTAACGATTGGCTTGCCGTTGCATACTCTGAGGCCGGCTTCAATAGCCTTTGGATCAGAAGAGTCAATCTGAAGAGGAATATCGATTACTGCCTGGAGTTCTTTTACAACTCTAATCATCATTTCTGGTTCGTTGATTTCCGGGAGACCAACGTTTACATCCAGGATGTCAGCTCCAGCTTCCATCTGTTCGATAGCCTGGTTGAGAATATAGTCGATATCATTTTCGATAAGAGCCTGCTTGAAACGCCTTTTGCCAGTAGGGTTGATACGTTCGCCGATTACTCTTACTCTGTCGATTTCAACCACACCAGTTGGTGTGCAGACAACGCTTTTTTTAGCTTTTGTTTTATCTGTGACAGAGGACCTGTCGGAAAGGTGGTCTACCAGAGCGCGGATGTAGTCTGGGCTTGTACCGCAGCAGCCGCCTACATAGAGCATTCCTGTTTCTGCGAATTCTTCCATGAGCTGGCCAAATTCTTCTGGAGATACGTTGTAGAGTCCAGTTGCAGGATCAGGAAGACCGGCGTTTGCCTTAACCACGATAGGGAGGTCTGTGCATTCTGAGAGTCTGCGGGCAATCGGAAGGATTTCTGAAGGACCGAGAGAACAGTTGATACCCATAGCATCTACACCGAGACCTTCAAGTACATATGCCATAGATTCTACACAGCAACCTGTAAATGTACGACCGCTCTTTTCAAATGACATAGTTACCATTACTGGAAGGTCGCAGTTTTCTTTTGCCGCAAGTACAGCCGCCTTTACTTCGTAAAGATCTGACATAGTTTCAAATACTACAAGGTCAGCTCCTGCAGCAACACCGCTGATAATCATTTCCTTAAATATATCGTAAGCGCCTTCAAAGCTGAGAGTACCGTATGGCTCAAGCATTTCACCGATAGGCCCGATGTCTAATGCAACCTTTGCCTTGTCGCCGCACACTTCCTTTGCAACTTTAATTGCCGCTGTGATGACTTCGTCAACACCGTAACCTGTGCCTGCAAGCTTGTGAGCATTTGCACCAAATGTGTTTGCATACACGATGTTTGAACCGCTGTCGATATACTGCTGATGAACGGCCTTGATAGCATCTGGTTCAGTGATGCAGAGTGTTTCTGGTCTTTCTCCAAGCTTGAGGCCGCTCTGCTGGAGCATTGTGCCCATGGCACCATCCAGGAATATAAACCTGCCGGCTGAAGCAGGATTGTTTGCAAAATTGATAGATTTCACTTTTATTTACCTTTTCTTTCTTTATATATAATCTGCGCGAAAAATGTATTCGTTTAAATCTACATACGATGCGCTAAGGAATTTAACATTTTATCCGCAGAATGTTCCATTTCGTCTTAACTGACATCTGTCTCGCATCTTGCAGTTGTCGCAGCCGGTGATACGCTTTGGCTGTGGCTTATCGGATATGCCGATGACCGCTGTTATAGATTTCGTAGGTGTAAGTATTTCTGATACAGTTGTAGTAAGTCCGATGAGTTTGTAAGTATCTAAAATCTCACATAACTCTGTCTGATATTCGATAGGCATGTCGCCATAACCAGGACTGAATCTATCCGTAAGATAAAGACCTTCTTTCAGGTACTGGCTTTCAAGATAATCATTTATCTGATTGCAATAATCTTCTACAGCTGCATTTTCACAGCATCCCGTGATGACTGCTCCCGCCATATTTCTGACCTGCGCCTGCATAAGCAAATAATCAGCTTTTCTGCCAAGCGTCACCGCCAGAAGAATACACTGATGACATTCTCCCAGAAGAGTATCAGCACTGTTTCCTTCAAATGAAAAATGGGTACCCGCCAGCCTGTATCTAAAAAATCCTTCGCCACCGACAGCATCCGCTGACGAAATCTTTTCTATATCAAAGACTCTATATACATATTTCGGATCAAGTTGTTCTTCTACCTTTTTAATGCAGGCATCGATCTGACTGTCAGCCAGAGGATCAGGTAGAGAATCCTGATATCCGAGAAGCCGGAGGACTTCGTTTTTATCAGCTTTAATTTTGAAGTTATTCATACTATACTCTCGTCCTTAATAATCATTAATTTGGATTCTACCATAATTAAGGTACAAATTGAACTTTTGCGATGAACAATGCCGGGGTTTATTGTATAATTTAGAGCATATAGCCTCTATGGCATAAAGATTATAAATATATCGAATTATATAAAGGTGATAAAAATGAAATTCAGACCTTGTATTGATATACATAATGGAAAAGTAAAACAGATAGTAGGCAGCAGCCTTCGTGATAACGGCAACCACTCCGTTGACAATTTTGTCTCTGACAGAAATGGCGATTATTATGCTTCATTATATAAGGAAGATAATCTTGCCGGCGGACACATTATTCTTCTCAATCCAGTAGGCTCAGAATATTACGAGGCGGACTGCAAGCAGGCATATCTTGCATTAGGCACCTTCCCGAAGGGGATGCAGATTGGCGGAGGTATGAATGCAGATAATGCTGCCGGATTTATCGAGGCGGGAGCTTCCCACGTAATCGTGACGTCATATGTTTTCCGTGACGGTAAAATTGATTACGACAATCTCAATAAACTGGTAGAAGCTGTAGGAAAAGAACATATTGTTTTAGATCTCAGCTGTCGCAGAAAAGAAGATTCATATTATATAGTAACTGATAGATGGCAGAAGTTTACCGATGTGGCGGTTACCCACGAAGTACTAGATATGCTTTCGCAGTATTGCGATGAGTTCCTCATCCATGCAGTTGACGTAGAAGGCAAGTCTGCCGGTATAGACAGAAATCTGGTGTCACTGATCGGAAGCTGGCAGGGTATTCCTGTAACATATGCCGGTGGAGTAAGAAGTATTGCTGACCTTGAACTTTTAAATGAAGCAAGCCAGGGAAGACTTGATGTTACGATAGGCAGTGCTCTGGATCTCTTTGGGGGAAATCTCAAGTATACAGATGCAGTAGAGTACTGTAAAAACACGCAGATCGTGCTTTAATATTGTCTACAAAAAATAATTAAAAAAAAGTAGTTGACGAGTGAATCGTTGTGTGTTAAATTGATAAAGCTTTCCGCTGAACGACATGGTCGTGAGCGAAAAGAAAAAACTTTTTAAAAAAGATGTTGACATGTTGAAAACGACGTGTTAATATAAACAAGTTCGCTGCTGAAGTAGCGGACGGCACATTGAAAACTACATAGTACAGAAATTTTGTAAG
>JAFYUX010000016.1 GCA_017549385.1 Bacillota bacterium | reverse complement strand
CCTTCTGCATTGAGCTTGTATGCCGCTCTTGCATAAGCTACGAGAACTGAAGATGTAAATTCTGGATTTGAATCCAGCTTGAGGCTGTATTCGATGATATGTGTGTTTTCGCTGTTGAAACCAGTCTTGCCGCTTCTGATTACGAAACCGCCGTGTGGAATACCAGCGTGATTTTTCTTGAGTTCTTCCATTGTGATGAAGTGAACTGTTGTGTTGTAATCAGCAAAGTAGTTTGGCATAGTTACGATTTCCTGCTCGATCTTTGCGAGATCAGCGCCCTCTTCAGCAACTACGAAACATTCTCTTGTGTGCTTTTCTCTTGTAGTGAGTTCTGGACAATCACCAGTTCTAACTGCATCGAGAGCTGCATCTACAGGAATAGTGTACTGTCTTGCGTCAGCTACACCTTCGATACGTCTGATAGCATCAGAGTGGCCCTGGCTTACACCCTTGCCCCAAAATGTGTAATCCTGACCTTCTGGAAGGATAGCGCTTGCATAAAGTCTGTTAAGTGAGAACATGCCTGGATCCCAGCCTACAGAAATGATGGCAACCTTGCCGCTTTCAGAAGCAGTAGCATCTACATTTGCATAGTGCTGAGGAATCTTTGCGTGAGTGTCAAAGCTGTCGATTACGTTAAAATACTTTGCGTATTCTGGAGTCTGTTCCGGAAGGTCTGTAGCACTGCCGCCACATAAAATCATAACGTCGATTTCGTCCTTCATGGCAGGAGCATCATCAACGTGACAAACCTTTACGCCTTCTGTGCGGATAGACACTGTAGCAGGGTCTCTGCGTGAAAATACTGCAACAAGTTCCATGTCAGGATTCTGTCTGATTGCGCTTTCTACTCCTCTGCCGAGATTGCCGTATCCCATAATACCGATTCTGATAGCCATAAGTTTTCCTCCATATTTCATGTCGCATAACTGCTGTATGCGATTAGCCTGTAAGCCGTTTCTATATTTATATATAACTATTTTGTTCAAAAAATTATGATTTAGTATAACATTTTAGGGCCCTCACGGTCAATTGTATACAAAAGAAAGCCTGCTCTTTCAGGCAGGCTTTTCGTCAAATTTTTCTATTTTTCCACACCGCATGCAAATGATTCTTCTGCAGCAAGTCGATCAGTCTTTAATGTTGAGTATAATCTGTATCCGCCAGAAATGTTGTAGCAGTCAAATCCGTTCTGCATGAGAATTCTGCAGGCGATATAGCTGCGAAGTCCGCTCTGGCATGAAACGTAAATCGGCTTTGAAGGATCAAGTTCACCCAGTCTGTCTCTTAACGAATCTACAGGAATGTTAACAAAACCTTCGATGGCTCCGCCCATCATCAATTCCATAGGTGTTCTTGTATCCAGGAAAGTGATGCTGCCGTCTCTAGGAAGCTTATCTACATCTTCCCAGTAAGCCTGCTTGAGTCTGCCCTTTTCGATATTATCTGCGATAAAACCTGCCATGTTTACAGGGTCTTTCGCAGAGGAGTACGGCGGAGCGTATGAGAGATCAAGGTCTTTGAGCTGGAGAACATTGTAGCCGGCATTCATTGCTGTTGCCAATACGTCGATTCGTTTATCAACTCCATCAAAACCCACAATCTGCGCACCTAAAAGTCTGAGTGAGTCCTTTTCGTAGATGACTTTCATGTTCATCATCTTGCCGCCAGGATAATATGATGCGTGAGACATCGGGAAGAGCATCAGCTTTTCGTAGTTGAGGCCAAGGCTCTTTGCAGTCTTTTCGTTGATGCCTGTATTTGCCACAGTCATATCGAAAACTTTGATAACTGATGATCCCTGTGAGCCAGGATATCTGCTGTCACCACCGCAGATGTTATCAGCTGCGATACGTCCCTGTCTGTTTGCCGGCCCTGCCAGTGAGATAAGAGCTTTTTCGCCAGTGATGTAGTGCTTTACTTCTACCGCGTCACCTACGGCATAGATGTCAGGTGCAGAAGTTTCCATGCGGTCGTTTACTATGATACTGCCCTTCATGCCAAGCTCAAGACCTGCGTCTTTTGCCAGATAAGTATCTGGTGTAACACCGATAGCCAGAATAGCCATGTCTGCGTGAAGAGGCATTTCGTCTTTTATGAGAACCTTTACTCCGCCGTTTTCGTTTTCAAAACCTTCTACGCTGCGACCCAGCATCAGATTTACTCCTCTGCTGCGCATCTTTGCGTGGATAAAGGCTGCCATCTCAGGATCGATTGTGTTCATCAGCTGCATAGGGCGCTGAACGATTGTAACTTCCAGACCAAGATCTCTCAGATTTTCTGCGATTTCTATACCGATATAACCGCCACCAGAGATAACTGCTGAGCGCGGGCTGTTCTTTACAACATAATCTTTTATCTTAAATGTGTCTTCTACTGTTCTGAGGGTAAAAAGCTTTTCTATATCTGTACCAGGGATATTAGGCTGTGTAGGTTTTGCTCCTGGTGACAGGAGAAGTTTGTCATAGGATTCTTCGAACTCTTCGCCATTGTTAAGGTTTTTAACCTTTACCACTTTTCGGAGAGAGTCAATGCCTGTAACTTCGTGCTTTACTTTCATGTCTACACGGAATCTGCGTAGGAAGCTTTCTGGAGTCTGAAGGGTAAGTTCACCAGGATCGGTGATTACGTCACCTATATAATACGGAAGTCCACAGTTTGCATATGAAATATATCCTGAACGTTCAAATACGATTATTTCTGCTTTTTCGTCAAGTCTTCTGATACGAGCAGCTGCTGTTGCACCACCTGCAACGCCACCTATGATTATAACTTTCATAGAGATTCTCCTTTCGTAGAGTATAGAAATTGTACGGGCTCTGCCCTTTTAGCATTTCACTTTATGACAACATTATATCACTCACATTTTTGTTGTCGCCTATATTATCCCATTGCAATATAAAAAAAGCTGTTGCATCAGCAACAGCTTCTCTTTTTACTTGCTATTTTCCTCTGGCAGATCGATGGCAGGTCTGACATGTATAGTCTTTGAAATGTACTTGCCGTCTTTTCTATGCTGTTTTACGCATTCAGTGAGAAGAAACTCGATCTGTCCATTGATTGATCGGAAATCATCTTCTGCCCATGCTGCGATTGCCTCATAGAGCTTTGGCGACAATCTGAGGGGCACCTGTTTTTTTACATCTGCCATTTTAGTATAAGCTTCCTGTGTTTACTATAGGTTGTGCATCATGGTTGCCACAGAGTACCACTAAGAGATTTGATACCATGGCAGCCTTTCTTTCGTCATCTAATGTGATTGAATCATTTGCCTCAAGACGTTCGAGAGCCATTTCCACCATACCAACTGCACCGTCTACAATCATCTTTCTTGCGTCGATGATAGCTGATGCCTGCTGTCTCTGAAGCATAACTGCTGCGATTTCCGGAGCATATGCCAGATATGTGATACGAGCTTCGATGATTTCGAGACCTGCTTCTGCAACCTTTGACTGGATTTCATCTCTGATTCTGGAAGCTACCACTTCGCTTGATCCCCTGAGGCTTCCTTCGTCGGCGATGCCGTCGCCAGTTGTGTCTACATTTGGTGATACATCGTAAGGATAGAGTCTTACGATATTTCTGAGAGCGCTATCGCACTGGAGTGAGAGGAATTCTTTGTAGTTGTCTACGCGGAAAACAGCCTTTGCTGTGTCCACCACTCTCCATGTAACTGCGATACCGATTTCTACAGGGTTACCGAGACAGTCGTTAATCTTCTGGCGGTTGTTGTTGAGAGTCATGATCTTGAGAGAGATCTTTTTGCCAGTAGACTCACCTGCTTCAGGCTTGCTGCCTGAAATGATAAATGCCTTTTTAGCACCGCTGTCCACGTCACCGCTCTGATTGAGCTTTGTCTTTGCAGCTGGATTGAAACCTACGCAGAAAGGATTTACAAAGTAGAAACCTTCTTCTCTGAGAGTGCCTACATACTTGCCAAAGAGTGTAAGTACAAGAGCTTCCTGTGGTTTGAGAACCCTAAGACCAAGGAGCAGGATCCATCCTAAGCAAACCCATGCACCGCAGATAAACATTAAAATCTTTCCTGAAATGCCGATGCCATAATACGTGAATCCCATATATGTTTTATAGGATAACATCGGTGTCAGAATGAGACCAGCAATTGCTGCGATGTACAGAGCGATAACCAGGATAAGAACCAGCATCCCGTTTTTCTTGTGCCTTAACGTGTTTTCATTCATATATCATACCTCCTTTTGATATCAAAATGATATCACTCTAATTTCGCCAATGCAATACCCATTTCAAAATTATTTTCGACACCTTGCGCCACAACTTCCCCGATGGCTCCGCCATCAAAATAAAAAGGCCGGGCTTACGCCCGGCCGTATGTTTATCTTTTATTCTGTTTCTGCTGGTTTCTGGTACTCAACCATCATGCCATATCCGTATCTTTCATTTGGAAGCTTTTCTAAACCAAGTGACTCATAAAACGGTTCTTTGCCTTTATTGGCATATAACAGGCATGCGAGACGAGGACTTGCCAGATTTTCTTTGATATGGTTTAACAAGTTTTCCATCATGAGATAACCGATACCCTGACCCTGACAGTTTGGATGAACGATTACGTCTGTGATCAGTGCATCGAGACAATAGTCAGTGAGAAGTCTAACCATACCAACACACTGTCCACCATACCATGCAGTCTGGACATGAGTTGTGTTTGCTAAAACTCGTTTAGCTTCTTCTTCTGTGAGATCCTGAAAACCCACACTGTCTCTAAGAAAGAGAAAATCTTCTATTGTGATGCTGTTCTCAAACCATACATCTTCTTTTTTAACAGTCATATCTTTACCTCAAGTACTAAGCAGATTTTTTATCATTTTTACCACCCTTGCATGCAATGAGTAAGAGCAGAATGTAATAAAGAACCAGACAGCCAAATACAAAGAATGTTGCCCCTGTTGATTTTGGTGCAAGGCTGATGAGAACCAGGAACGGTGCACCAAAGATGATGGCAAAGCTTGAGCCTACAACCAGGTTGTTTGCAGCAGGAGTCTTCATCTGAGGATCTAATTCTCTGAGAAGAAGTACGCCTGAGCTGATAGTACCGGTCATCATGCCATACATTGAAAGTAGACCTTCATAATAGTAATCCTTATATACTCTCTTACATACAAATCTGAGGTGGATAAGTGTAACCACTGCACCAGCAAGTGACATAAGAATGAATGGGACAAAGAGTCTCTTGATGTCACTGATCTCGATAGAACCGATACCTGCAACGATCATAATATCAAAGGCAAG
>JAFYUX010000129.1 GCA_017549385.1 Bacillota bacterium | reverse complement strand
CATACTCAAAGCCTAATTTTTCAGCTTTAATAATTTCCATTTTTACTTTCTTTCGTCGATCATCTTCTGCTGCATTTCTCTGCTTACACGCATCATGTTCTCGAAGAGATCCACAGCATAATCACCGTATTCGTCACCTGCTTCGGCCTTTACTCTCTCAAGTATAGCCTGTTCACGTTCCGGTCTAAGTACCGGCATATCGTTTGCAATCTTGTACTCAGCAACGCCCTTTACCACATCCATACGTCTGCAGAAAAGTTCTAAAAGCTGGCTGTCGATTGCATCAATCTGTTCTCTGATTTTTCCCAGATCCATTTTATCTGCCCTCCTGTTCAAGGAGCATGTCCATAATAATGATGGCTGTCACAGCTTCTACTACAGGTACCGCACGCACTGCAACGCAAGGATCGTGGCGACCCTTTACGCCCATATTTGCGTCTTCATTTTTTCTGTAGTCGATGCTTTTCTGAGGCTTGCCAATAGACGGAGTCGGCTTAAATGCCAGTCTCGCTGTCACAGGCATTCCTGAAGAAATACCACCCAGCACACCGCCATGGTTGTTTGTTCTTGTCTTTACAGAACCGTCCTCAGCCATATAAAACTCATCGTTGTTTTCGCTGCCTCTCATGAGAGAAACATCAAAACCAGCGCCAAATTCTACACCCTTAACCGCAGGAATACCGTAGTATCCATAAGCTAATCTTCCCTCGATTGTATCAAAAATCGGCGATCCGATGCCTGCCGGCAACCCGATTACACCAACTTCTACAACGCCGCCGACAGAGTCGGCATCTAGACGAGCGGCTTCGATTACGTCGCGCATGCGGGATTCGCTTTCGTCGTCTATAACAGGGAAATTCTTTTTGCCTGGAGCAAGCAGTGCCTCTGCAGTGAGATCCACGCTGTCATAAGACGCGTCTTTCTGGTCTGCAACTGAGGCTAAATGCGCTCCGATATATATACCTCTCTGTGCAAGATACTGGAGACAGAGTCCGCCGGCAAACACCAGTGGAGCTGTAAGTCTAGCGGAGAAATGACCGCCGCCACGAACATCGTTGTGTCCGCCGTATCTCACAAAGCCAGTGTAGTCAGCATGACCCGGACGAGCCACAGCTGCTACATTTTTGTAATCTTTTGAATGCTGATCCTTGTTTGCAATCTGTGCAGCAATAGGTGTGCCGCAAGTCACATCATCAAGTACACCTGAAAGAATTGTAGGAAGATCGTCTTCTTTTCTCGGTGTGGCAGTCTTGTCCCTGCCTGGAGTTCTGCGCTTCATAAAAGCCAGAAGCTGATCAGTATCTATCTTTACGCCTGCAGGAAATCCGTCGATAACTGCACCGATGGCAGTACCGTGAGACTCGCCAAATACAGACACTTTGAGCTTGTTACCGATCTGTGATGACATCTGCACGTCCTCCCAGTCGTCTGTACTCTTCAAAGAAATTTGGATAGCTCTTTGTTACGGCTTCTGCACCTCTGATAATAATAGGTTCTTCGCAGATGAGACCTGCAATAGCCATAGACATTACGATACGGTGATCGTTGTATCCGTCAACCTCGCAACCACCCTTGAGAACACTTGGGTGTACGATGAGTTCGTCTTCTTTTTCCTCTACCTTTGCACCAAGTCTTGTGAGACAGTCAACCATTGCTGAAAGTCTGTCGCTTTCCTTGATACGGAGTCTGCCTGCATCGTAGAAGCGAGTAGTCTGAGGAGCCTGTGCAGCTGCAACAGAAAGAATAGGAACGATATCTGGAATATCTCTGCAGTCGATATCTGTGTAGTTGATACGTCTGCCTGCGAGAATATCTGCAGCCTTTCTGTCACCCTGAGCACTGTCCTCTCTAAGGCCTGAAAGCTGAAGTACTGAACCGATAGCATCAGCCACCATCCAGAATGCAGCATTTGAATAATCGCCTTCTACTTCGATTTCTCCGCCCTTATATTTCTGGCCGCCAGGAATCTTGAATCCCCATTCAGTCTTTTCGATTTCGACGCCAAAATCTCTAACCATCTGAAGTGTAAGGTCAATATAGCTTGCTGATTCGAGATCTCCGATCACACGAATTTCGCTGTCGCCTACAAGCATAGGGAGTGCAAAAATGAGACCTGAAATATACTGGGAGCTGATATTGCCTGGGATTTCATACACACCAGAAGTAAGCTGACCCTTAATAGTAAACGGTAATGAATCTCTGCCCTCTGGAGAAAACTCGATACCGTGTTTTTTCATTTCATCTGCCAGTGGAGTCATAGGGCGTTCTGGAAGCTTGCCTCTGCCTGTAAACTGGCATTCTGTACCTAAAGCAGCAGCGATAGGAAGAACAAATCTAAGTGTAGAACCACTTTCGATGCAGTCTAAAACAGGAACTGGCGCTTCTGCTGGTGCGCCGGAGCTGCTGCCACAACCACCTGAACCGCAACCCGCACAGCCACTACATGCTGCTCCACGAACCATAGGAATACCGATAGAAACTACGTCATCGATGCCATTTTCGCCTTCGATACGGTGCATAACAGTGCCCAATGCCTGCATGCAACCCATAGTAGCTTCCATGTCCTTTGAGCCGGAAATGCCTTTTATATGTGATGTACCATCAGAAAGTGCCGCACATATAAGTGCTCTGTGAGCCATTGACTTTGACGGCGGAGCCTGAATTTCGCCCTTAAGTGTACCTGGATAAATCTTAATGTCCATAATGTATTTCCCTTGTACTTTCTCAATATTTATCTTGAAAAGAAAACCGGTCATTTTCTGAGGATGACCGGTTAAAATTATCTCATCAGTAATCTTAATTATCTCATAAAATCGTATAGATTGCAAAGCTTGACATCCACTGTTTCAGCCATGCCTGCATCTTTCAGATATACGAGACTAATCTTATCACCGCTTGTTTTTTTGTCAGTTGAAGCCAGTTCGCAGAGGAGCTCCAAAGGAGCATCTGTCTCTGCTTCAAACCCCTTTGATTTTATAATTTCATAGAGTCTGTCGTACATGCCTGCAGGACCAAGACCCTGTTTTTCTGCAGCTTTTGTAATAAGCAGCATGCCGATTGCTACTGCTCTACCATGGCTTATGCCGTAGTCTGCGTTAAGCTCGATGGCGTGAGCCATCGTGTGGCCAAAGTTGAGAATTTTTCTGAGGCCTGATTCTTTTTCGTCAGCTTCTACCACCTGGCCTTTTATAGTTACGCAGCGTTCTACGATTTCTTCCAGATTATCCGCAACTTCTGTGCTGCTGATAAGTTCCAGAAGTTCTGCATCTCTGATAGCTGCAGTCTTTATAATCTCTGCTGTGCCGTCCATAATTAGACCCTGGTCCAGCGACTTAAACGTATCTATATCGTAAAGTACCAGTGATGGCTGCCAGAATGTACCCATGAGGTTTTTGCCATTTGGGATATCTACTCCGGTCTTGCCACCTACAGAAGAATCTACCGCCGCAAGAAGTGTAGTAGGAATCTGGATAAAGTCGATGCCACGAAGATATATCGCTGCCGCGAAACCGCCCATATCACCAACAACCCCGCCACCAAGTGCAACTACTGCATCTTTTCTTGTGAGTCTGTTGTCTGACATAAAGTTTATAAAATCTGTAACTGTAGCTATTGTTTTGTTTTCTTCTCCCGCAGGGAATACGTATCTGCACACATCAAATCCCGCTTCTGAGAGACTTTTTTCCACTTCTGACCCGTAGAGTGGATCTACTGTAGAGTCAGTCAGAATAGCCAGTTTTTCGGCTCTCAGCACCTTTTGGGCCAGGCTACCCACCTGGGCAATCAGTCCTGAGCCTATCAGTATTTCATATCCTTTTCCTGCATTTACAAAGACTTTTTTCATATCCATACCTGAACTTTAATTCATCATTTCTGTTTCCATGAATTTGCGCATCTTTAAAATTTTCTTCATTGTAGTATCAAACTGTGCAGGTGTCAATGACTGCGGACCGTCGCAAAGAGCCTTCTGAGGGTTATTGTGAACTTCGATGATGAGACCGTCTGCACCTGCTGCAACTGCTGCAATTGAGAGCGGTTCTACATACTGAACAATACCTGTAGCATGGCTAGGATCTACGATAACTGGAAGGTGTGTCTTTTCCTTGAGAACTGTAACAGCTGAAAGATCCAGCGTGTTTCTAGTTGCTGTTTCGAATGTACGGATACCTCTTTCGCAAAGGATAACGTTTTTGTTACCACCAGCCATAATATATTCTGCTGACATGAGCCACTCTTCGATTGTGTTTGCAAGACCTCTCTTGAGAAGGATAGGCTTATCCTGCTTGCCAAGCATCTTGAGAAGTTCGAAATTCTGCATGTTTCTTGCACCAACCTGAATAACGTCTACCTCATCAAAGAATGGAAGATGTGCTGCACTCATGATTTCTGTAACGATAGGCATACCTGTCCTTGCTTTTGCTTCGAGAAGGAGATCGATGCCGCCAGCTCTGAGGCCCTGGAAAGCGTAAGGAGATGTTCTTGGCTTGAATGCACCACCTCTCATGAGAGTTGCACCAGAAGCCTTAACAGCCTGAGCTACTTCGATAATCTGTTCTTCTGATTCTACTGAACAAGGACCAGCGATAACCTGGAAGTTGCCGCCGCCAATCTTGATACCACCGATATCAACAACAGTTGGTTCTGGATGGAACTTTTTGTTTGCTGCCTTATATGGTTCCTGAATACGCTTAACATCTTCTACTACAGAAAACGCTCTGATAGCATCCTGGTCTACTGAACTTGTATCACCAACGAGACCAAGGATTGTAGTGTGAGTACCCTTTGTAACTGAAACGGATACGTTATACGCATCAAGATATTCGATAATTTCCATTAAACTGCTTTCTTTAACTCCGTCTTTTAAGATAACAACCATATTCTAATTCCTCCTATAAATAAATTGCGATTAAGCCGCATTATAAGTTTCTCTTAAATAAAAAGCCATCCGGCTATACCGAATGGCGAAATAATCAATTGAAGCTTTAACTGAACAACTCTCTTCCGTCAACCGGTACTATATGCTTTTATACGTGCTAAATAAGCCTGTAAAGTAATACAGACCTGCAAAACCGCTATAAAAGTTACAGTTACGAGAATTGATACTCATCGAAATATCCTCCGATAATTAAAAGTTGTTATCAATATACTCCTGTAAACTAGTATTGTCAACGAATTGTATGCATTTCCTACAATACGCAGATTCAATTATAAAATAAGTTTTTGTTATATGGCATATCGCAGGCGCATTGAACCAAATCAAAGATTTGGAATGCTCTGCGTTTGACCCGCGCGCCGTATCACAGATACGGGCGGGTCATAAAAAAAGAGCTGATACGCTATTGCATATCAGCTCGTAAGTGCTTTTCTATGATCTAGAATTATACTAATTCTAAGAATACCATTTCTGAAGCGTCGCCCTGTCTCTGACCAAGCTTGATGATTCTAGTGTAACCACCATTTCTTTCAGCATACTTAGGTGCGATGTTATCGAAGAGTTCCTTTACTACATCTTCATCGTAGATGTAAGCAAGAGCCTGTCTTCTTGCGTGAAGATCACCACGCTTACCAAGTGTGATCATCTTTTCTGCCATTCTTCTTGTTTCCTTAGCTCTAGTAAGTGTAGTAGTGATTCTACCAGCTCTGAGGAGATCAGTAGTCTGATTTCTGAGCATTGACTTTCTATGAGCTGTAGGTCTTCCAAGCTTTCTATGTCCCTTCACTTGTAGTACCTCCTATTAGTCTTCGTTAGGTCTCAGGCCGAGACCGAGTTCTTCAAGTTTATGCTTAACTTCATCGAGAGATTTCTTACCAAGGTTTCTCACCTTCATCATATCGTCTTCTGACTTATGAGTAAGTTCTTCGACAGTATTGATATTTGCCCTCTTGAGGCAATTGAATGATCTTACGGAAAGTTCGAGCTCTTCGATAGTCATTTCGAGAGCCTTTTCCTTCTGGTCCTCTTCCTTTTCAACCATGATCTCTACAGAATCCATGCTGTCTGTAAGATCGATGAAGAGCTTAAGGTGCTCCTGCATGATCTTTGCACCGATTGATACAGATTCTTCAGGCGAAATACTGCCGTCAGTCCAGATTTCGAGAATCAGTCTGTCGTAATCAGTAATGTGGCCTACTCTTGTGTTCTGTACTGTAAAGTTCACCTTCTTTGCTGGTGTGAATATACTGTCTACTGGAATAACTGCGATTGGTGTGCTCTCAGTTTTATTCATGTCAGCAGGAGTATAACCACGACCTGTTGCAAGGTTGATTTCCATCACTAATGAAGCATTCTCGTCGAGTGTTGCAATGTGAAGCTCTGGGTTGAAGATTTCAACGTCTGCATCTGCAATGATGTCAGCTGCAGTAACTTCCTTTGGGCCCACCGCATTGATAATTGCTCTCTTAGGAGTATCACCATTTAAACGTAATGAGAGTTTCTTGAGGTTAAGAATAATCTCAGTAACATCTTCCTTAACGCCAGGAACGGTTGAGAACTCGTGAAGAATACCGTCAATCTTTACAGAAGTAACAGCTGCACCTGGGAGTGATGAGAGGAGAATTCTTCTCAGACTGTTACCAAGTGTAGTACCGTAGCCTCTTTCAAGCGGTTCAACGATAAATTTTCCGTAGTTCTTATCAGTATCAGAATAGATACATTCTATTGTTGGTTTTTCGATTTCTATCACTCGAATACCTCCTTATAACCCGTAAAAATGTGACCTTTAATATGACGAGCGCTATTATCGATTTATTACTTAGAGTATAATTCGACGATGTGGTGTTCTGCGATAGGTACATCGATGTCTTCTCTCTTAGGGAGAGCAACGATCTTACCTTCTAACTTTTCTACATCGATTGTAACCCACTTTGGTGTAGTGATGATCATATCTCTGATCTGCTTGAACTTAGGGGAGCTCTTGCTCTTTTCCTTAACAGCGATTACGTCACCTTCGTTGAGTTCCATTGAAGGAATGTTTGCCTTCTTGCCATTTACTGTGAAATGACCGTGAGAAACGAGCTGTCTTGCTTCTCTTCTTGTAGCTGCGAAACCGAGTCTGTATACTACGTTGTCAAATCTTCTTTCTAACATGATAAGAAGGTTTTCACCAGTAGAACCTGGTCTCTTAGCTGCCTTTTCAAATGTATTTCTAAACTGCTTTTCGAGAAGGCCGTAAACGAACTTAACCTTCTGCTTTTCGTTAAGCTGAACAGCGTATTCGCTCTGCTTTCTTCTGTTCTGGTTAGGCTTTCTCTTTGAAGTCTTATCGATGCCCATGAAACCTGGTTCAATACCAAGAGTTCTGCATCTCTTAAGAACTGGCTGTGTATTCTTTGCCATTTTTCCTGTTTCCTCCTTTTCCTGAAATATAACCTAATTAGACTCTTCTTCTCTTTGGCGGTCTGCAACCGTTGTGAGGAATAGGAGTAATATCCTTGATCATTGTAATTTCAAGACCAGCAGTCTGGAGCGCTCTGATAGCAGCTTCTCTACCGGAACCTGGACCCTTTACAAATACTTCTACAGTCTTAAGACCGTGTTCCATAGCACCCTTAGCTGCAACTTCAGCACAGCTCTGAGCTGCGAATGGAGTTGATTTTCTTGAACCCTTGAAACCAAGTGAACCTGCACTTGACCAAGATAATGAGTTACCGTTCATATCTGTAAGCGTAACAATTGTATTGTTGAAAGTAGCCTGGATATGAGCCTGACCGCGTTCTATGTTCTTACGTTCTCTTTTCTTTTTTCTAACGTTAGTCTTCTTTACGGACTTAGCCATGACACTCTACCTCCTTTACTTCTTCTTTCTGCTTACAGTCTTCTTAGGACCCTTACGTGTTCTAGCATTTGTCTTAGTCTTCTGACCTCTAACAGGAAGGCCTCTTCTATGTCTAATGCCTCTATAGCATCCAATTTCCATCAGTCGCTTGATATTGAGAGATACTTCTCTTCTGAGGTCACCCTCAACGTTGTATTCATTCTCAATAATCTTTCTAATCTTACCTACTTCGTCGTCAGTTAAATCTTTTACCCTTGTATCTGGGTTAATACCTGCTCTAGATAAGATATCATTCGCTGTTGGTCTTCCAATGCCATAAATGTATGTGAGACCGACCTCAACTCTCTTGTCGTTTGGTAAATCGACACCGGCAATACGAGCCATTCGCGTACACCTCTCTTTCGCTTTCTCTAGTATTAAACTAGTAAATAATAAAAATGTAACTATAAACAAACTCCGCAGCAACCGCAAATAACTAACTTAACTGCGATTCCTCCGGAATCATTGTTTCCGGCGCATAAGGGCGCCGGGACCTTTGCGGAGCAATGCAGCCCGCAAGGCATAATTATCCCTAAAAATGCCAACGGATGATTATACCATTATATTTATAGACTTGTCTATATTTTTCGTAAAAAATATTAAAAAAAGTTTAGCCCTGAGTCTGCTTGTGCTTAGGATTCTGGCAGATTACCATAACCTTACCATGTCTCTTGATTACTTTGCACTTTTCGCAAAT
>JAFYUX010000015.1 GCA_017549385.1 Bacillota bacterium | reverse complement strand
TATTATTCATAAAACCTCCTATTCTTCGATGTTTGCGGTTGGGGAACCACATCCATCTTAGCATAGGAGGTTTTTCTTGAAGCTGAAGCATTTTATTCTCACCTGCAGAGCAGGTGGTTTATATCACGCTTAAGCGCACAATAAAAAATATGCTGCACTTGCGTGCAGCATATTTTTTTCGTGCTTGTGTGTGTGTTTGTATTGAGAAATCTTTCTAGTTGCAATCATCTCAAGATAAATCCTCTAATCACTGCAACCAACAAGAACTACTTGCTCATATTCCTTAATAAAACTAGATATTTGCTGTTCTCTTGATCTTCTTTGTTGTTGTTCTTACAAAGTCTTCGTCTCTTACGATAACAGTTCTGATGATCTTGTAAGTTGGGAGTGTGCCATTGATTTCACGGATGATACCCTTCATGATATCTTCCATTTCTTCCTTTTCTGGCACTCTGCCGTATTCGAATTCGAATTCTTCTACATTAGGGAAGAGCTGTACTGCAACTGTTTCTACGCCGTTCTTCTTGAGTGGGTAAATCATAGAATCCTTGATGAATGGGTTTCTGTTTACTACTTCTTCGATTTCTTCTGGATAGATGTTTTCGCCAGTTGGAGTTACGATGATGTTCTTTGCACGGCCTGTGATATAGAGCCAGCCTTCTGGATCGAGGAAGCCCATGTCACCTGTCTTAAACCATTCGCCATCGAAAGTCTTTGCTGTTTCTTCTGGCATGTTGTAGTAACCCAGCATTACGTTTGGACCCTTATAGAGGATTTCGCCAATGCCGTCTTCGTTTGGTTCGTCGATCTTGAATTCGCCACCCTTTACGCAAACGCCTGTAGAACCAGCCTTTCTGTCCTTGTATGCCTGATCAACAAACATAGGTACAGCTGCGACTACTGGTGAAGTTTCTGTGAGACCGTAGCCCTGTACGATATTGATACCGAAATCAGAGAAGCCTCTTACTATTTCTGGAGCTACTGCAGATGCGCCTGTTACTACTGCTCTGAGTCTGCCGCCAAGCTGCTCTCTTACTGACTTGAGGAGAACGCCAGAGAGGTCCATACCAACTCTCTTTGTCTTTCTGTTGAGGTTGATTACCTTTCTGAGGAGCTTATCCTTACCCTGCTTCTTTGCAGTCTTCCAGATCTTGTCGTAAACAGTTTCTACGAGAAGTGGTACTGCGATAAAGAATGTATTTCTGATTTCCTGCATGTTCTTTGTGATGTACTTGAGGCCTTCGCTGTGAGCGATACTTGCACCTCTGTAAAGGAACATTACAGTCGCCATTGTTTCATATGTGTGGTGCATTGGAAGAACAGAAAGTGTAACGTCATCAGGAAGAATTTCTTCGTGTTCTGCTAACTGGATACAGTTTGCAACCATGTTTCTGTGGCAGAGCATTACGCCCTTTGGGTTACCTGTTGTACCTGATGTAAAGAGAAGCATGTTCATTACTTCTGGATCGATTTCTACATCTAAGTATTCCTGGTATAACGGGCTACCTGCTGCGATGAGTTCGTGACCTTCCTTAACGAGCTTCTTCCATGGGATATACTTGCCGTCTTCTTCGTAAGCGAAGCTTTCGTCTTCTGAGATACGGTCGCCGTATAATTCCATCTTAACTGCGAGGCTGAGACCTTCGATCTTGTCGATCTTCTTTACTTCTGAAGATGAGAAGAAGAGGATGTCGCATTCTGCTGCTCTTAAGAGATTCTGGATTGATTCTGAGTCAAGTTCCTTGTCGATAGGAACGATAACGCCTACACCACAAACTGTTGCCATGTAAGTGATGATCCATTCGTAGCAGCCAACACCTAAAACAGCGATACGCTTGCCCTTGAGACCCATGTCCATCATCTTTACTGCGAGAGCGTCCATGTCCTGCTTGAACATCTTATAGTTAATAGCCTTGTATTCTGCACCCTTAAACTTCTTTACCCAGATACATGGTCTTTCAGCAAAGAGTTCTGCACTGCTTGTGATCATGTCCTTGAGATCTCTGATAGGTCTGCCTGGTTCGTACCAAGGGAAATCAGGTGCATATCTGTCATATCTGCTTCTTCTTTCGATTTTTCTGCTTTCTTTCATTATGAAAACCTCTCTATATTGTCATTGGAATTATATTCAAACATTTAAACCGGGATTCCATAGTTTCCCCGAGTTTCATCTTTTACAGAATAACACAGGCCAAAAGTAAATGCTAGAAAAATATTTTGATTATCTAAATATTTTTTAATCAAAGTATTAACTTGCGATTTTGCACCGCATCCGCGGAGATTTGGACAAAAAATTAGTGCGGCGGCAGGTTCTGCAATCCCTGCCGCCGTTGTTGTTAGAGTTGATTCATCTTTTTATTTTATTCTATTTTTATATTTCCATTTGTGTGTTTCGTGGACTTTGATAAGGCTCATCCAGCAAAGATACCTTTATCAAACCTGCTTTCGTGCTTCGCGTAATCGGAGATTTCGCCAGGCACTTTATTTAAAAGATCTCATTGAAGAGGACTCTTCTGTTAACCTGATCTGTCACTTCGATCATGTCACTTGTGTCGCCGATCAGTGTTACACCACAGAGGATGTTGTTGAGGAAGAAGTACTTCTTGAGAGTCTTTCTAACCGGGTCATTGAATTCTACTGTGCGGAAAGGTTCATTGCCTGAAGTCTTACCGATTGCGTAGAGTTCAGTTCCTGCAACGTGCATTGTCATGCCAAAGATCTGTGACTTGTACTTTGCTTCGTCGCCTGTTGCGTTTACGCCTGCTACTCTGCCCTGCTCTTCAGCTTCTGGCCAGAGGGCGTAATTCATACCTTCAAATTCTACACAGTCACCTGCTGCATAGAGGTCTTCAAGGTTTGTTTCCATCTTGTCGTTTACGAGGATTGCTCTGCCAAGTTCAACGCCTGCCTCTGCAGCAATTGCGCTGTTTGCTCTTACGCCGCATGATACTACTACCACGTCTGCCGGAAGAACTCTGCCGTCTTCCAGTAAGATCTGCTGATCTTCAAACTTCTTTGTGCTTGTGCTGCAGAGAACCTTGATGCCCTTTGCTTCCAGCACTTCCTGAAGGAGAGCTGATGCAGATGGATCTAACTTGTTTGACATGAGCGCCGGCATAGCTTCGAGAACTGTTACGTCGCAGCCGTACTTTTTGAGTTCCCATGCTGCTTCGATACCAACTACGCCTCCACCGATAACTACTGCGTTCTTTCCATCGCCCAGGAATTCTTCTACCTTCTTGATGTCAGCCAGTGTACGGATAGTAGAAACTCTTTCATGCTGGTGACCTTCGAAAGGAGGTACAAAGAAGTGTGAGCCTAATGTGTAGATGCAGCTGTCATATTCGTAAACCTGACTGTCTTCCATGATAACCTGTTTTGCTTCAGTATTGATTGCTGTAATCTTCTTGCCGAAGGCAAGCTGGATACCCTGTTCTTCGAACCATTCTTTTTCGTGGATTCTGAAGATCTTAGGTTCTGCGCCTGCAAACATGTTCTTTGTAAGCATCGGTCTGTTGTATGGAAGCTCTGCTTCTGCTGAGATCATTACGATTGAGCCAGTCTTGTCGCGTTCTCTGATAGCCTTTGCTGCACTGAGTGCTGCGATACCTGCGCCCAGGATTACGTACTTCTTGTCAGAATCATTTCTGTAAGTTACGTTTTCAACCTGAACAGGAACAAAGTTTTCAGAGCCAACACCGCAAGTTGGACAGATGCCTGTGCCGGCATCAAATACTGCGCCACATACCACGCACTTCACGAAACCGGAACCAGTAACCGGAGCTTCAGGTTCTTTCTGCATCATAAAGTTTGCAAAACCGCAACCAAAGTCGTACGCGTCGATGAGATCTCTTTCACTCGGCTTAAGTCTAACTCTAAAGCCTTCCATTACCTTGAGGCCAAGCTGCTTAAGTCTTTCTGTAATGTGGAGAACGCCTTCACCGCTCCAGCCGTAGCTGCCGAATGCCGCCGCAAACTTGCCGCCGTGGATTGGTGGATACATATTTATTGTAAGATCCCAGATAGGATTGAGAGCTTCCTGAAGAATTGTAGGTGTTCCAAAGAGAATACCGTCAGCAACTGCGATCTCTCCGAGAACTTCTTCTTTAGAATCAGTAACGAGGTCATATAACTTTACTTCAAAGTCACCTCTGGATCTGATACCCTCAGCGATCTTTTCAGCAAGCTGAGAAGTATAACCGTAAGCACTAACATGAGGAATTACCACTTTCTTAATCTTGTTTTCGAATGTTTCGCCGCACCATTCATCATACTTTTCGTAGATATCTTCAAGGTCGCTATCGAGAACCGGACCGTGACCAGGACAGATCATAACCGGCTTGATTTCTTCGCGAACCAGTCTGAGAGCATTTGCCATATGAGGCTGCTTGAATGGACCGAGAATATTATCGAAATAGTACTTAGTAGCTCTCATGTAACCTTCATAGTCAGTTACTGTGCTTCTGAGAATACCGTCGTGTGCGTAATGTGAACCGAATGAGTCACATGTTACGAGGACTCCGTCCTCAATAATTTCTGAGTAGATAGTGTCTGGCCAGTGTAAGCTCGGAACAGAATGGAATCTGATAGTCTTGTCACCGAGGCTGAGAGTGTCACCTTCATCCACTACCACTGAGTAGAAGTCGCCGTTTACGATGTGCTTGAGGAAGCTGATAGCTGTAGCTGAACCAACAACCTTAATTGAAGG
>JAFYUX010000128.1 GCA_017549385.1 Bacillota bacterium | reverse complement strand
TGCGACTTGGAGCCCTTTAGGGCGACGGAGCAATAAGGCTGTGTGTGCAGCTCTTTATGTTATATAAAAAAATCCCTATACCGTTTTGGTATAGGGATTAGATCGGTTTATATTATACTAAGTCATCCATAGAATACTGACCTGGTGTCTGCTTTACAATGAAGTCTGCTGCAGCAACAGCGCCGTTAGCAAAGATATCTCTAGATAATGCAAGGTGGTTGAGTTCGATTACTTCGTCTGGACCTGCATAGATAACTGTGTGTTCGCCTGGAATAGTGCCACCTCTAACAGCGTGGATACCGATTTCAGTCATCTTAAACTCATCGTGCTTGCTGTGTCTGCCGTAGATGTAGTCCTTTTTAACCTGACATGCATCGTTTACCTTGTCAGCGAGGAGGAGGGCAGTGCCGCTAGGTGAGTCAAGCTTCTTTGTGTGGTGCTTTTCGATGATTTCAACATTGAATTCTTTTTCAAGAACTGGAGTGATAGCAGCGATAGCCTTTGCAAGAGCGTTGATACCAAGAGACATATTTGCAGATCTGAAAACAGGAACTGTTTCAGATGCCTTAGCGATCATTTCGAAACAAGCATCGTCTAAACCAGTAGTAGCAACAACTACAGGAGACTTGATGTCGATGCAGTGCTGTAAGAGATTTGGAACTGCAGAGAAGTGAGAGAAGTCGATGATAACGTCAGCTTCTACGTTGCATTCCTGTGGTGAGCCGAAAACAGGGTAGTCGTTAAGCTGTACAGGCTTTGCGTCAATACCTGCAACTACTGTCATGTCTTCCTTTTCACCGATGATTCTTGTGAGTACCTGACCCATACGGCCATTACAGCCATTGAGGATGATTTTTAACATGAGATACCTCCATAAATATTTAGATTAAACAAAAGTGTAAACGGCAGAAATCGATCTGTAGTTTACACTTTGTTGTTTTTAGTCTGTTTTAAATTGCGTTTGTTAAATTACGCCGTAAGCCTTGAGTTCTCTTTCGAGTCTGTCCATTGTTGACTGATCTGGTAAGCTGAGTGGAAGTCTGAATTCCATCTTTGACTTGCCCATGATATCTAAAGCAGCCTTAACAGGGATAGGGTTTACTTCTGCGAAGAGAGCGTCAATGAGAGGCTTTGTATCTAACTGAAGTTTTCTAGCGCCAGCTACGTCACCTTCTAAGAACTTCATAACCATATCATGAGTTTCTTTTGGGATTACGTTTGAGAGAACTGAGATAACACCGTGACCACCTAAAGAGAGGAGTGGAACGATCATATCGTCATTACCTGAGTAAACTGAGAAACCTTCTGGTACGAGTCTGCATACTTCGGCGCACTGAGCGATATTGCCTGATGCTTCTTTAATACCAACGATATTTGGGTGCTTTGATAATTCTAATGTTGTCTGTGGTGCAATGTTGAAGCCAGTTCTGCCAGGAACAGAGTAGAGGATGATAGGAATATCAATCGCGTCAGCGATAGCTGTCATGTGTTCCTTGAAACCCTTCTGTGTGCACTTATTGTAATAAGGTGTTACGTGTAAGAGACCGTCACAACCTGTCTTCTGGAGTTCGATAGAGAGGTTGATACCGTGTCTTGTATCGTTACTGCCGGCACCTGCGATTACAGGAATACGACCCTTAACTTTGTCTACTGCGTACTGTACTACTTCGATCTGTTCTTCGTCTGGGAGAGTAGAAGCTTCGCCTGTAGTACCACAAGAAATGATTGCATCTGTACCTTCTGCAATCTGCCATTCGATGAGTTCGCCGTAGTTATCAAAATCTACCTTGCCGTTCTTGAACGGTGTAACGATAGCTACGCCAGCGCCCTTAAAAATAGCCATTTTTTCCTCCTGTCTACGTTTATAAACGTTCGAGTAATAATTCAGCAATCTGAACAGCGTTTGTTGCAGCACCCTTTCTGATGTTGTCTGCTACTACCCAGAGGTTTACGCCGTTTTCAACACTGTAGTCACGTCTGATTCTGCCAACGAATACTTCGTCCTTACCAGCGCAGTCGCGAGCGAGTGGGTAAACGTTGTTGCTGAGGTCATCTGTAAGAACAAGACCTGGGAATGAAGCGAGATCCTGCTTGAGTTCTTCGAGATCAAATGGCTTTTCGAACTCGAGGTTGATGCTTTCGCTGTGGCAGTTAAATACAGGTACTCTTACTGTAGTAGCTGTAATCTTGATGCTGTCATCACCAAGGATCTTCTGTGTTTCGTTGATCATTTTCATTTCTTCCTTTGTGTAGCCGTTTTCGAGGAAAACGTCAATGTGTGGAAGACAGTTGTTTGCGATTGGGTGAGGGTATGCTTCGTTGATATCGTTACCCTTGAGACCTTCTTCTAAGTCCTTGATACCCTTTAAGCCTGTGCCTGACACAGCCTGATATGTAGAATATACGATACGCTTGATGCCGTACTTGTCGTGAAGTGGCTTGAGAGCAACCATAGCCTGGATAGTAGAGCAGTTAGGGTTAGCGATGATACCCTTGTTCCAGTCGATGTCATGTGCGTTTACTTCTGGAACTACAAGTGGAACTTCTGGATTCATTCTCCATGCGCTGCTGTTGTCAACTACTACACAGCCCTTAGATGCTGCGATAGGAGCAAACTTTTCTGATGTAGAACCACCAGCAGAGAAGATAGCGATATCGATAGGCTTATCAAAAGAAGTTTCAGTAAGCTCTTCGAGAACGTATTCTTTGCCCTTGAAAGTAACGATTTTGCCTGCAGATCTGTAAGAAGACATCATGTAGATGTTTTCAAAAGGAAAATCTCTTTCTTCAAGTACCTGCAGAACTGTACGGCCAACAAGTCCGCTTGCGCCTACTACTGCAATGTTAGGTTTTTTCATAATAAAGTCCTCCAATGTTGTATATATTTCATAAACAGATAAGTGAAAAGCTGTATGTCCTTATATGTTTTTATTAACGGAAACTAGCCATTTCATATTTATACATTTATCGTATAATTATATACTATTTTGCATCATCTGTTTACCATCTTTAGCAAAAAAACAATTATTAGTATCATAAATTTTCTACTTTCTTTACTATCTTAAATTCATATGTTCAGAGGCCTCCGGCCACGCGAATTCAAGCCCTTTTGTACGTCTAAATAATCATTTTTACTGCATAAAAACTGTGATATAATCAATAAGATATACAGATATTAATATGGATAACTATGTTCTCATGGAGGATATAGTGTTCTTGCAATATTATTACATTATTTTTTTGTTATAAATTGTCGCAGAATGCGTCGAAAAATCAAATTGGGGGAAATATTATGACTTTATTCGAATCAGTTATATTAGGTCTTGTGCAGGGGCTGGCAGAGTTCCTGCCTATCAGCAGCTCAGGTCACCTTGCAGCGCTTCAGCATTTCTTTGGTATTAGTGGAGACAACGTACTTACTTTCACAGTATTGCTTCACTTCGGTACTCTGATCTCTATCTTTATAGCGTACTGGTCTGATATCGTGATGCTGGTAAAGGAACTTTTTGCAACGATCAAGGATGTATGTACAGGCAAGGGGCTTCAGGTTAATAAAAACGAAACAAGAAAACTTGGATTTATGATTATTGCTGCATCAATTCCTACAGCAGTAATCGGGCTCCTGTTTAATGACTTCTTTGAGTCGCTTTACACATCCATGTTACCGATAGGTATCTGCCTTCTCATCACAGGTACGTGTCTGTTCCTTGCTGAAAGATTCGGCGGTGGCAAAAGGGCGTAAAAGAATCATCATTTGCAAATGCGTTTTTCATCGGTGTATGTCAGGCAATCGCAATCTGCCCTGGTATCTCAAGATCAGGCGCTACTATGGTAGGTGGTCTTACCAGCAAGTTTACGAGAGAACACGCAGTTCGTTTTGCGTTTCTGATTTCAATTCCATCTGTGCTTGGCGCTTTCTTACTGGAAGTTCCAGATGCTATCGCAGCGGCTTCTGCCACAACAGGTGCCATGAGCCTTGGTTGCATGGTTGCAGGCATTGTAGTTGCAGCAGTTTCAGGTTATGCAGCCATCAAGATGATGATCAGTGCAGTAGTAAACAAAAAGCTTATTTACTTCTCATTCTATACATGGATTGCAGGTGCTGCACTTATAGTGTATTCACTGGTATAAATACTGCTCCATAATCAGAGCAAAAGATAAAACAGTTGGAGGTTCACATGGCGGAATCTAAATCAAAGAAAAAAGATAAAGATGCCGACAAGTCAAAAACTAAAGCAAAAAAGACGACAGGCAAGAAAAAAGAAGAAAAGAAAAACAGCAAAGCAGTAGCTGACGAAGCTGTAGAAAAAGACAGAAAGCGCAGCCGTATGCGTGATGATATTGTTGCGGTATTTCTCATTGCATTAGGCATTTTCCTGATACTTTCGGTGATGACTGATGCTACAGGTCAGTTTGGCTCAATATTCTCAATGATTATAAAGGGTCTCTTTGGTGTCACAGCATACATACTTCCGTTCTTTGTACTGATATACGCAGTGCTGGTGCTCATGCGCAAGATGGCTCAGATCAATATACGTACAGTCATATTTACGGTGCTTATGTTTATCGATTTTACGATGATAAACGCAGTGCGATTTGATCAGGTTAGAGCAGAAAAGTTTAGTATCGCATATATAAAGGATATGTTTACTCTCGGTACTGAGCTGGACAGCGGTGGCGCCATCGGTATGGCTATCGCATGGCCGGTTGTTAAAGCTGTTGATGTGGCAGGACTTATTCTTATCGGCATTGCCGTTATGATTGTATGTGTGATGATCATTGCCAATACACCTATTTCAACATTCTTTGAAAACCAGAAAGCAAAGCGTATCCACAAAAAGGCCGAAGCCATTGCAGAGGCAGAACGCAAGCAGGAAGAACACGAACAGCAGGCAGCTGAAAGATCCGAACAGCTCAAGATGGATCAGGAGATTATCGCTGCTGCTCAGGAGTCTATTCCAGAACCAAAACAAAAGAAAGGTCTTTCTTTCCCAGGACGCAAAAACAAACAGCAGGTAGCTGCAACCGACAGCTCCGCTGACGCAGATTCTGCAAAAAAGGTTTCTTCGGAGCAGATATCAGATCTCAAGATTAAAAATAAAGAAAAGTTTAAAAATCCGGCAAAGGATTTTGATCAGATTGATTATTCTGATCTCGATATTACAGAAAACAAGAGACAGATCTTACAGTATATGAACGACGAAAATCTGTTCTCAAATGATGACAGATATCCAGAAGCGGAAAACCTTCCTGACTTCAGCTATATCATCAGAGAAAAGGCTGCAGCTGAAAATTATGAGGAACTCCCGCCGGAGATTGTGGATGTTACAGAACCTGCACCAGCTGCAGAAGAACCTCAGCCGGAGCCGTTCTATCCTGATATGACACAGGCACCTTTACAAGAAGATAATCAGAAACTCTCAAAGGCTGAAATCAGAGAAGCCGTCACAGTTGGAGCAGCTGCTGTAGGTGCTGAGATTATGGCTAAAAAGGAAAGTACTAAAAAAGAGTACAAGCTTCCTTCGCTGACACTTCTCAATGCGCCAAAGCGTACATACAACAGAAACGAAGAAATCGAACTTGAAATGAAGGCTGAAAAGCTTGAAAGAGTTTTACATGACTTCGGTGTAAACGCTCACGTAATTGATGTGCAGAGAGGTCCTTCTGTAACAAGATATGAAATCCAGCCTGCTGTAGGTGTAAAGGTAAACAGTATCGTAAGACTTGCTGATGATATTGCCCTTAATCTTGAGGCAAAGAGCCTTCGTATCGAAGCTCCTATTCCAGGTAAGGCTGCAGTAGGTATCGAAGTTGAAAATCAGGCTTCAAGCACTGTAACTATCAGAGAAATGATCGATTCTCAGGCTTACAGAGACTCTAAGTCAAAAATCAGCATGGTTATCGGTAAAGATATCTACGGAAATCCTGTGATCGGAGATCTCAAGAGCATGCCACATATGCTTATTGCCGGTTCAACTGGTTCTGGTAAGAGCGTATGTATCAATTCTATTATCGTAAGTATTCTTTACAGATCTACTCCTGACGAAGTTAAGTTTATTCTTATTGATCCAAAGGTTGTAGAACTTGGAAATTATAACGGCATTCCACATATGCTGATTCCTGTTGTTACAAAGCCTGAAAAGGCTGCTGCGGCTCTCGCATGGGCAGTTCAGGAAATGAATGACAGATACAGAAAGTTTGCCGAAACAAACGTGAGAGACCTTAAGTCTTACAATGACAAGATGACAAAGGACGGCAAGGAAGAAGAAGTACTTCCACAGATTGTTATCATTATCGATGAGCTTGCAGATCTTATGATGGCAGCCGCAAAGCAGGTAGAAGAATCTATCTGCAGACTTGCTCAGCTGGCAAGAGCTGCCGGTATGCACATGATTGTTGCTACTCAGAGACCGTCAGTTGACGTTGTAACAGGTCTTATCAAGTCAAATATTCCGTCACGTATCGCATTTGCAGTATCATCTCAGGTTGACTCAAGAACAATCCTTGATAGAGCAGGTGCAGAAAAGCTGGTAGGTAAGGGGGATATGCTCTACGCTCCTTTAGGTCCAGGCCAGCCGGTACGTCTCCAGGGTCCTTTCGTAACAGACGAAGAAGTAAACTCAGTTATCGAGTTCTGGAAGGCTCAGGCGGATGCAGACGAAAGCTCAGCTGCAAAGATACTTGAGGCGATAGATTCAACTATGAAGGTTGACTATATAGAAGATGGCGAAGAAGAGGACGAGCTTCTTTCTGATGCTATCGAACTGATCATCAGTGCACAGCAGGCTTCAGCTTCAATGCTTCAGCGCAGATTCAGAATCGGCTACAACAGAGCCGGCAGACTGATAGACATCATGGAAGCAAGAGGCATCATAGGACCTAGCGAAGGCAGCAAGCCAAGAAAGGTTCTTCTCACAAAAGAAGAATACGAAGGTCAGTACTATTATAATGATGACGAAACTCAGTCTTACTACAACGACGAAGAAGTTTCATCAGAGGTTTACGTAACAGAATCTTACGAAGAATTCGATGGTTACGAACCTTACGAACCTGTAGAACATCTTTCAGATGATGACATCTCTCTCGAGATGGAAGGAGAAACAAACTTAAATGAAGATTTACATTGAGACGCTCGGTTGTCCTAAAAATACAGTAGACTCAGAAAATATGGCAGCTCTCCTTGAGAAAAATGAGCACAGCATCATCACTTCTCCTGAAGAGGCGGATATGATTATCGTAAATACATGCGGTTTTATCAATGATGCAAAGGTAGAGTCTATTGATACTATCTTTGAAATGGCACAGCTTAAGGATGAAAATCCTGATCTGATTCTGGCTATGTCTGGTTGTCTTTCTCAGCGTTATGCGGACAGTCTTTACGATGAAATGCCAGAAGTTGACCTTTTCCTGGGTGTAAATGATTACGACAAGATCAACGATATCATTGCAGAACTTGAAAACAAGGAAAGACTTGTAAACGTAAGTCATGCTCCTGCTGTTTATTGTGAGATTCCTGAAAGAAAGACTGAAGAGGGTGCTTTTACTGCTTATCTCAGAATTTCAGAAGGTTGTGACAACGTATGTTCTTACTGCGTAATTCCGTCTATCAGAGGCGGTTTCCGCAGCCGTAAAAAAGAAGATATTATCGCTGAAGCAAACATGCTTGCTGGCAGAGGCGTAAAAGAACTGGTTATCATTGCTCAGGACGTTACTGCTTACGGTAAAGATATCTACGGTGGTTATGTTCTTCATGAGCTTCTTACAGAACTCTGCAAGATAGATGGTATCCACTGGATCAGACTTCTTTACTGCTATGAAGATTCAATTACTGACGAACTTATCGAAGTTATTAAAAACGAGGATAAGATTTGTAAATACCTCGATATTCCTCTTCAGCACATCAGCGATGAAATCCTTTACAACATGAACAGACATTCAACTACTGAGTCTGTTAAAAATACAATCAGAAGACTCCGCAGAGAAATTCCTGATATCCACATCAGAACAACATTCATTGTAGGTTTCCCTGGTGAACGTCAGGCTCATTTTGATGAACTGGAAGAGTTCGTGGCAGAAACACGTTTCGACCGTATGGGCGTATTTGCTTACTCTAAAGAAGAGGGTACTGTTGCTGCAGAAATGAAGGGTCAGGTGCGCGAAAGCACAAAAGAAAGACGTCAGGATATCCTTATGTCACTTCAGCGCGAAATTTCTCTCGCTAAAAACGAAGAAAAAATTGGCCAGACTCTGGAAGTTCTCGTAGACGAAAAGTGTGATGACGGCACTTATATGGGTCGTACTCAGTATGATGCTCCAGATATCGACAATGGCGTTATTTTCACATCTGATCGTGAACTTGAGCCGGGTCAGTTCATAAAGGTTACTGTAACTGATGCCTTTGACTATGATTTGACAGGAAAGGAGTCATTATAATATGAATTTACCTAATAAACTTACAACGCTGAGAATGATTCTCGTTCCAGTTTTTATCATCGTATATATGATTTTAGGCACAGGTTTTTTTGCTTGCGCAATTTTCGTAATCGCTTCTGTTACAGACTTCTTTGACGGATATCTTGCCCGCAAGCACAAGCTTGTAACTAACTATGGAAAGATTATGGATCCGCTGGCAGATAAACTCTTAGTAACTGCTGCTCTCATCTGCATGGTTGAGACAAATATCGTTCCTGCGTGGATGGTAATTGTAATTCTTGCCAGAGAGTTTGCTATTACGGGCCTTAGAGCTGTAGCTGCCAGCGAAGGTATCGTTATTGCAGCTGCATGGTCAGGCAAGATAAAGACGGTTACTCAGATGATTGCTATTATCTTCCTTCTTTTAGAAAACTGGCCGTTTGCTCTTGTAAACATTCCATTTGCACAGTTCATGCTCTGGATTGCAGTTATTATGACTATTTACTCAGGTGCAGAATACATCTGGAAGGCTAGAAAATTATTTAGTGATATGTAATCTGTTACACGTTATATGGAGAAAAATATGAAATCAGCTATTCTTGCTGTAGGTACAGAACTCCTTTTCGGAAAAGTGGTAAACACAAATGCTGCCTACCTTTCTCAGGAACTTAATAACATGGGGATTGATGTTATCTACCATTACACAATGGGAGACAATCCAGATAGACTCAGACGTGTTTTAGAATTTGCCATGGAAGATTGTGATCTTGTGGTTTGTACAGGCGGTCTTGGACCGACAGAAGACGACCTCACAAAAGAAACCATCAGCAGATTTTTCGGTAAAGAACTTGTTCTCAATCAGCCGGCTCTGGACAGCATGATGAAGTTTTTCGAGACTCTTAATATTGAGTTTACGGAAAATAATCTCAAGCAGGCGTATATGCCTGAAAATAGCACTGTATTCCAAAATGGTGCAGGTACAGCTCCAGGCTTTGCTGCAGAAAAAAACGGCAAGTATATTATCTGTATGCCGGGTGTACCAAGAGAAATGAAACATATGTTCGAACATGAGGTAAAGCCGTTTCTTATGAAGCTTTCAGACGCTCATATCTATTCAAGAAGTCTGAAAGTGTTCGGCCTTGGCGAATCTATGGTAGAAACAAGACTCTTACATCTTATAGACGGTCAGACTGATCCTACTATTGCAACATACGCAAAAGAAGGTGAGGTGGAGGTAAGAGTTACCTCTAAACGTGCCACACTGGATGAGGCTCGAAGGGCAGCCGACGAGATGGCAAACAGCGTGCTGGAGGTGATCGGGTCATATGTTTACAGTACTGAAGGTGGCGAGATCTACGAAGAAGTGGCTCGTAAACTGATGGAAAGAAAGATCACTGTTTCCTGCTGCGAATCACCGACTGCGGGTCTTTTCGCCGCATCACTGGCAAAGGTGCCGGGGGTTTCGGAGATTTTTGATCGCGGAATTGTGGCTTACAGTGCTCAGTCTAAGGTGGACGAGCTTGAGTTTGGTTTAGACAGTGATGCGGGCACTCCTTACGGCGAGGCGGCTGCCGAGTACATGGCTCAGAGCCTGTTTAAAAAGACAGGCAGTAGAATGTGTATAGCAAGTACAGGTGTAGCTGGCCCGGATGATGTGGACGGCATAAAACCAGGTACTTACCATATCAGTATCCTGTTTGACGGAAAACAGATTACAAAGAGATTCTTCCATAACGGACGTACTCGTCAGATGAACCGCGAGTTTATGACTCTTACCATGTTTGATATGGTGAACAGAGTTCTCGAAGGCAAAGATCTTATAGATATGTGGTAAATGTACATTATATATATGTAATTATTCGTGCTGATATAAAGTGTTCATATGATAATTTACATATATTTACAAATGATATTCTTTATGATAATTTCTCTTATATAGGGATTGTGAAAAAGCTTGACCAACGAGTTATAAGGATGTATTATAATAAAAGAACAAATGTTCGGTAAAGTGTATTAGATGTTAATTCACATGTTGAAAGGATCATATCATGACGGAAATAAAAACAGATAAGGATAAAGCTCTCGAGGCGGCACTCCAGCAGATTCAGAAGCAGTTCGGTAAGGGTGCAATTATGAAACTGGGTGACGACAGAGGGTTAAATATAGAAACTATCTCCACAGGCTCTATCAGCTTAGACGTTGCTACAGGTGTAGGCGGTATTCCTCGTGGTCGTATTACAGAAATTTACGGACCAGAATCATCTGGTAAGACAACTCTTGCATTACATATCGTTGCAGAAGCTCAGAAGCAGGGTGGTAAGGCTGCGTTTATCGATGCAGAACACGCTCTCGATCCTGAGTATGCAGCAAAGCTTGGCGTAGACATCAACGAGCTCCTGGTTGCTCAGCCTGACACAGGCGAACAGGGTCTTGAGATTTGTGAGTATCTGGTTCGTTCAGGTGCTATCGATGTTGTGGTTGTTGACTCAGTTGCAGCATTAGTACCAAAGGCCGAAATCCAGGGTGATATGGGTGACAGCCACGTAGGTCTCCATGCGAGACTCATGTCACAGGCTCTCAGAAAGCTGGCAGGTGCTATCAATAAGTCAAATACTTGTGCGATTTTTATCAACCAGCTTAGAGAAAAGGTTGGCGTTATGTTCGGCAACCCTGAAGTTACTACAGGTGGTCGTGCACTCAAGTTCTACTCAACTATGCGTATCGATGTAAGAAGGATCGAGTCTATCAAGCAGGGCGATCAGTTTATCGGTAACAGAACAAGAGTAAAGATTGTTAAAAATAAGGTTGCTCCTCCGT
>JAFYUX010000014.1 GCA_017549385.1 Bacillota bacterium | reverse complement strand
CCAGCCTGAGCCATGTCAGCCTTACCGCCGCCACCACCGCCAGCAACCTGAGCGATCTTCTTAATCATGTTGCCTGCGTGATAACCCTTTTCAAGGAGGTCATCAGAAACTGATACGAGGAATGTTACCTTGCCGCCGTTTACTGCTGCGAGAACGTTTACAAGTGAAGATTCCTTTGCCTTGAGTTCGTCAGAAAGTGTTCTGAGGTCTGCGATGTCTACGCCATCGAACTGACCAGTTACTAACTTAACGCCGTTGATTTCCTTAGCACCCTTGAGGAGGTCGCCAGCAGAATCACCCATAGATGCCTTCTTGAGTTCTTCTAATTCCTTCTTGAGAGTTCTTAATTCTTCTGTGAGAGCAGAAACTCTTGCAGAGAGGTTGTGAGGCTGAGTCTTAAGCTTGTCAGAAAGTTCTGCGATGAGAGCGTCTTCTTCTGTGATGTGCTTGTAGAGACCTTCGCCTGTGATAGCTTCGATACGTCTTACGCCAGCAGCTACACCGCTTTCAGATACGATCTTGATAGCACCGATCTGGCCAGAGTTGCTGATATGTGTACCACCACATAATTCCTTAGAGAATTCGCCAACTGATACTACTCTAACTGTATCGCCATACTTTTCGCCAAACTGAGCAACAGCACCAGACTTTCTTGCTTCGTCGATAGTGAGTTCGTCAGTCCATACGCTTGAGAATTCTACTACAGATTCGTTAGCGAGAGCTTCAATCTTAGCGATGTCTTCCTTTGAGATAGCCTCGAAGTGAGTAAAGTCGAATCTGAGACCATCTGCAGTTACGCTAGAACCAGCCTGAGATACGTGATCACCGAGAACCTTCTTGAGTGCAGCGTGGAGAATATGTGTAGCAGTGTGGTTTCTTGCTACGCTGTTTCTATGGTGTTTGTCTACAGTTGCAGTAACTGTATCGCCTACCTTAAATACGCCTTCCTGTACAGCAACCTTGTGTACATAGAGGTTCTTTGCAGGTACTACGTCTTTAACGATAAGCTTAGCGCCATCCATAGTCATAACACCCTTGTCGCCAGCCTGACCACCCTTTTCAGCGTAGAATGGAGTCTTATCGAGGATGATTGTACCTTCCTGACCAGCAGCAACAGTTGTAGTAACCTTTTTGCCGATGAGGATAGCCTTGATTTCAGCTGTGTCTTCTAACTTGTCATAGCCTGTGAACTCAGTAGCATCTTCTGCTGTGAAGAAACCGAGTTCTTCGTCCTGCCATGCAGCTTCGTCATCATTCTTTCTTGCAGAACGAGCCATTTCTCTCTGCTGATCCATGAGCTTAGTGAAGTTTTCTTCGTCTGCAGTGCAGCCGTTTTCTTCTAAGATTTCTAATGTAAGATCAAATGGGAAGCCGTATGTGTCATAAAGCTTGAACACCTTTTCGCCTTCGAGTTCAGTCTTGCCTGAAGCCTTGAGCTCAGTGATATATTCGTTAATGATGTTGATACCCTGGTTGATAGTTTCGCTGAACTTTTCTTCTTCTACTGAGAGGATCTTGAAGATGTAGTCCTTTCTCTCAACTAATGCAGGATATGCTTCGCCTGACATTTCGATAACTCTGTTAGCGAGTTCGCCCATGAAGTTGCCTTCGATGCCGAGGAGCTTACCGTGTCTAGCAGCTCTTCTGAGGAGTCTTCTGAGAACGTAGCCTCTGCCTTCGTTTGATGGGAGGATACCGTCAGAAATCATGAATGTTACCGAACGAACGTGGTCAGTGATGATTCTGATTGAAACGTCAGTCTTGCTCTTGCCGCCTGTGTATTCTACACCTGAAATTTCAGAAACGCCGTCAAGGACATATCTGATAGTGTCGATAGCAAAGATAGAGTCAACGCCCTGCATGATACAAGCCATACGTTCGAGACCCATACCAGTATCGATGTTTGGATTTGCGAGAGGGTTGTAGTTGCCTTCTTCATCTCTGTCGAACTGAGTAAATACATGGTTCCAGAATTCCATGTATCTGTCACAGTCACAACCTGGCTTACAGTCAGGGTTATCACAACCGTACTCTTCGCCTCTGTCGAAGTAGATTTCAGAACATGGACCACATGGACCGATACCGATTTCCCAGAAGTTGTCGTCCTTGCCGAGTCTTACGATACGTTCTTCTGGCATACCGATCTTGTCTCTCCATAAAGCATAAGCTTCGTCATCATCCTGATATACAGTAGCCCATACTCTTTCCTGTGGAAGCTTGAGGTATTCTGTGATGAATTCCCAACCCCACTGGAGAGATTCTTCCTTGAAGTAGTCACCAAATGAGAAGTTACCGAGCATTTCGAAGAAAGTACCGTGTCTGTCAGTGTAACCGATATTTTCGATATCACCTGTTCTGATACACTTCTGACAAGTTGTCATTCTCTTTCTTGGTGGAGTTTCGAGACCTGCAAAGTAAGGCTTGAGTGGAGCCATACCAGAGTTGATAAGAATTAAGCTTTTGTCCTTTTCAGGAACTAAAGAAAAGCTTTCGTGCTTAAGATGGCCCTTGCTTTCAAAGAAGTCAAGGAACATAGATCTAATCTGATTAAGTCCTAATTTTTCCATTATGTTTTCCTCCTGGATTTCTGTAAACAAAAAGACCCGTCCCCTAGACAGGGACGAGTCATTATCGCGATACCACCCTGATTATCAGAATACAAAAACTACCGACCGCTACCGCGGACACGTATCCTGACATCTCTACGGCATATAACGGTGCCACACGCCCAAAGCTACACACGGAAATATCCGCTCCTATATATTGGAGCTATCCGCTTTACCCGGGAACTCAGAAGCTGCTTCGAAAAACCGTTGTCAGAGGGCTCTCACCATCCCCTCTTCTCTGTGCACTAACTGCATTTTTCTACTATTCTTCGTCAAAGTTTTTATCTAAATTCAATTACCGAAATATTATACTAAAATTCGACTGTTATTGTCAACGATGATGTGGCCGGAAGGCCTCAAAAATAGCGGTTTATAAGCTGTATTCTTTCTTGATAAGCTGGATCATTATTGACGTGTTGAGATTTATGGCAGCTACTGGATAATTGATGGCAATCTCACCTCTGTAGTACACTTTTTTGTAATCTTCGATGATAGTTTCATCATCCTTACCATCTTTGATGCCTCTGATGATTAGATCAACAGCTTCTCTGTTGCAGCGAACCATATTTTCCATAAAATAACGAGTCTGTTCTGAATCGAGAACACCGATATGCGGGAATAAAAGCGTTTCGATATCGAGATCTTTTATCTTGTCCATAGACTCAAATCCCACCTCTACGCCTACAAGGAACACCGGATTAATATTGTCCACTCCATCAAATATACCCATAGTTTCTGAGGCTATAAACAGCTTGCTGCACTCTTCGTAAAAGCCAAATGAACATCTGGTATGTCCAGGCATATGAATGGCTCTAAAACGCATTTTTCCGGCTTCTACGATGTCTCCGTCATCAACAGAAATATCTGTTCTGAGAAGCTTGCCGTAAAACTTGTAATCCTCTTCTGAAACACCATGCTTTAACGCACAGTCCTTGTCCAGATTTTCCATAATCTGATGTGCGATTTCGTTTGAAAATACACCAAGAGAATGGCTGCCGCAAACAATCTTTGTGTCAGGATACACCTGTGTAACAGATGCACTGCCGAGAGCGTGGTCATAATGTGTATGAGTTAAAAGTATGTAATCCAGCGGTCTTTCGCCTAGATAATTCTTTATGTTTTCTGCTACACCAAAACCTGTAAAACCGTAACCTGTGTCCACGAGGACTGAAGTTTCGCCGTCATCTAAGAGATACGCGCTGTCTCCTGGAAGCACACGCATATCTGTAATTTTAATATTATTCATTATTTTCACCAATCTGCCGGTTCCTGTTTAATAACAAAAACCGGCATTAATTATATTTGTTATTTAATTTGAACTGAAATGCAGTTTGTATAATCTTCTTCTGAAATCGCTGAATATTCCATTTTTTCAGTAACACCACGTGCTACCTGTAATGCTATTGGATCACATTCTGCAAACGGTTCTTCCTGCTTGCCAGTATATTTAAATATGATGGCAGCAGTCTCATGTTTAGCATCAAAATCGAGTGTAACATTGATTTTGAATTCTGCTTCCATAACAGGAAGGATAATCTGTAAGCATAATTCTTCAAATGCAGACTGCATTCTGTAGATTGTCTTGTGAGACATACGATTTTTTCTGCCGAATTCTTCGATCTGTGTATTGAGCCCGATAAAGTAGAAGTTTCTGGACGTGATCGGATATTCCAGCACCTTCAGATGGCGTATGAACTGACGGGTGCGCTCCTTCTGCGGATTGTCAAAGATCTGCTCGGGCGTTCCGTCTTCGTATACGCCGCCCTGATCCATATAAAACACGCGGTTGCAGATCTCGCCACCCTTCATGTAAAGAAATATTATGACGAACAGCAAACGATTCAATTTTCGGAATGATGGGATTAGTTACTTCGTAATCATCAACAAACGAATAAGATTCTACTGTTAAGAAAAGTCGAGTTATTCCGCGATCCAGCAACGCAAAGGGCATCGAATCTTCCACTTCACAACGTTCAACGTCGCAAAAGCTGCTAACTGATAAGATTTTGCTGGTGTTGTCCCGATACAAACCAGACTGCAGTTTGCCTTTGGCTCCCGTGCCACTACTGTCAAAATCCAGAAGAACATAAGGAAGCTGTTCACTTTTCCTCGTTTAGCTGCATGATATCCAATATTTGATGCTGATCCAATCTGAATCGTCAATTCAGGACCGCTGCTTGCATTTTTCATTTTGCTGTACT
>JAFYUX010000127.1 GCA_017549385.1 Bacillota bacterium | reverse complement strand
GCATTTCCATAATTCCATCATATGGCTGAGTCTTTATCATGCAGTGAGTCTGATAATGCGCCCTGTACTTTTCTGTAGCCTCATCGCACAGCTCCGCTGAGGCATCCTCCGGGAGAGCTCTTTCTAAAAGCTTTCTAATGCCATTTCCGATAAAGCTACGGATAGCCGGAACCGAATGCTGAGGAAATCCGTACTCTGCCATAACGTGGTTTACGCTGTCTGCCATATCCTCTAATGTGTATAGAAGTGTGCCGTCCAGGTCAAAAATCACAGTGTCTATATTTTTTATTTTTTCCATAACTGCGTCTGATTACTCCACAACAGCAGGCTCTTTGCCAACTACAGCAGGATCAAAATTAATAATCTTGATAAAATCAGATGCCTTGAGGCTGGCTCCGCCAACAAGGGCGCCATCGATATCACTCATAGCCATGAGCTCTGCAATATTATCAGGCTTTACACTGCCACCGTACTGGATTATAACCTGCTGAGCAACTTCGTTGCCATACTTTTCTGCCACAACTGAACGGATAAATGCAGCCATTTCGTTTGCCTGTTCTGTAGTTGCAGTCTTGCCTGTGCCGATAGCCCAAACCGGCTCGTAAGCGATAACTGTTTTGATCATTTCGTCAGCATCGATATCTGCTAAAGAACCAAGAAGCATTTCCTTTACAACATCGTTGTATCTGCCAGATTCTCTTTCTTCCAGATATTCGCCAACGCAAAGGATCGGTCTGATGCCGTGAGCGATTGCAGCTTTTACCTTTTTAGCACAGGATTCGTTTGTTTCGTTGAAATACTGTCTTCTTTCTGAGTGACCTACGATAACGCATTCGATGCCCATGTCCTTGAGCATAGCTGGTGAAACTTCACCTGTGTAAGCGCCGCTTTCGGCATAGTGCATGTTTTGTGCACCTACATTTATGCCAGTAAGGAAGAATAACACCTTTAACGCAGCCATAAACATGTATGGCGGGAAGATTGCTACATCCACCTTTTTAAGGTCTACATTTTCCATTTTGATTCTGTTTACAAGGTCTTCACCGTAGAAAGATGCATCATTTACTAAATGGTTCATCTTCCAGTTTGCGCAGATAAATGGTTTACGCATTTTTACCTCCGTTTTCATATATACACAAGGGCGCACGAAGCGCCCTTTTACTTTCAATTATGCATCAAGCAGACATGCAACGCCTGGGAGAATCTTGCCTTCTAAGAATTCGAGAGACGCACCGCCACCTGTTGAAATGTGAGAAATACCTGCTTCAAGGTCAAACTTTCTTGCAGCAGCTGCAGAGTCACCGCCGCCAACAACTGTTGTACCCTGGCATTCGTTCATGGCGATAGCGATAGCCTTTGTGCCATTTGCGAAATTGTCCATTTCGAATACGCCCATAGGTCCATTCCAAACTACTGTTGCAGAATCCAGGATAGCCTGTCTGTAAATTTCAGCAGTCTTTTCGCCAATATCGAGACCCATCATGTCTGCAGGCATTTCGTCTGCGCTACAAGTTACAGATGGAGAATCATTCTTAAATTCAGGAGCACATACAGAGTCTACAGGGATAAGGAACTTAACGCCCTTTTCTTCTGCCTTTTTCATAAGCTCGATAGTCATGTCAATCTTGTCTTCTTCTAAGAGAGACTTACCGATTTCCTTGCCCATAGCCTTGAGGAATGTATATGCCCTACCACCGCCAACGATGATAGTGTCAACCTTGTCGATGAGATTTTCGATAAGAGGAATCTTGTCGCCAACCTTAGAACCGCCGAGAACAGCAGTGAAAGGTCTTTCTGGAGCATCAAGAATACCACCAAAGAATCTGATTTCCTTTTCCATGAGGAAGCCGCTTACTGCAGGGAGGTACTCAGCGATACCAGCTGTTGAGCAGTGAGCTCTGTGAGCTGTACCAAAAGCATCATTAACAAAAATCTCTGCGAGATCAGCAAGTTCCTTTGTGAAAGGTTCTTTATTTTTAGTTTCTTCTTCTCTGAATCTCACGTTTTCAATAAGGAGAACTTCGCCGTCCTTGAGAGCCGCAGCTGCAGCCTTTGTTTCAGGACCAGTAACTTCAGGTTCACTTACAAAAATAACATCCTGGCCGAGAAGTTCAGCAAGTCTGTCAGCAACAACCTTGAGAGAATACTTCATATCTGGCTTGCCCTTTGGACGACCCATGTGAGAAGCTATAATAACCTTTGCTCCGTTTTCGATGAGGTAGTTGATAGTAGGAATAGCACCTACGATTCTTCTGTCGTCTGTGATAGCTCCGCTATCGTCAGTAGGAACGTTGAAGTCACATCTTACGAATACTTTTTTACCTCTAACATCGATGTCCTTAACTGTCTTTTTCATAATCGGTCATATCCTCCTTATGTTTTTGTGAGTTATTGCGTCAGAGACGGATCAGCCGTCCCGTTATCTTTAATTTAATTTTTACTGATAAATACTCAGTTATAGTAATTATACCATATATACCATTTTTTAGTTTGTATAATTGCCTAGAGTAAACCTGGAAAATCATGCTGTCTCATTACTTCGTACACCATGATAGCTACTGAGTTTGAAAGGTTGAGAGATCTCAGAGCAGGATCCTTACCCATAGGGATACGAACTGAAGTCTCAGGATTTGCAGCGATGAGATCCTTTGGGAGACCTCTTGTTTCAGGGCCAAAAAGAATAAATGCGCCAGCCGGATACTCAGCTTCTGTGTAGCATACTCCACCGTGAGTAGTTGCGTAGAAAAGGGGCTGGTCGCCGTACTTTTCGAGGAAAGCATCTAAGCTTTCGTGTACCTCGATATCAAGCTTGTCCCAGTAATCGAGACCTGCTCTCTTGAGCATCTTGTCCTCGATAGAAAAACCGAGAGGCTTTACGAGATGCATCTTTGCACCTGTAATAGCACATGTTCTTGATACGTTTCCTGTGTTTGCAGGCATTTCAGGTTCCACCATAACGATGTTTAACATAAACTCGTGTTCCGGTGCGTCGGCGGAGCCGTCGCTGAGGTTGTGGATGCGCTCAATGGCTGCATTTGTATAGTCATTTTTCTTGTGTTTTTTATTCACTGGTTTTCCACCTCTGTTATTCTTTTGCCAGGCAGCCGAAATGTACTGCCTCTAACATTAAATTTTATCAAGAAAAAGACTGATATTCCAGCCTTAAGATATTATGATTAAAACTTTGCAATGGCCCGCGAACGTGTTATAATTATTCGGTTAAAAATTTCGAACGAAATATAAAGTTTTTCATAGCAATCAATTTATAAAGGAGAAATCACCATGTCATTATTCCAGCAGTGGGTAGACCTCTACGAAGGTCAGACACAGGACACTTTCAGAAAGTTCTGGGAAGAATATTCAGCAGCAGAAACTAAGATCTACACTGAAATTCTCTCAAATCACGAAACTGCTTTCGGCGGCGTAGTAAAGGAAAAGGCAGAAGAATTAGGCGTTGACATCGTTCTCTTCATGGGCTTCCTCGATGGTATCAACGACAGCTTAAACAACCCTATGGACGTAGAAGCAATCACAGAAGATACAGAATTCTCTCTCGATATCAACTGGGCTCAGCTCTACATGAACATGCACAATGCAAACGCAGACTACCTCTTCACTCTCGAAGAATGGAACAACATCTTCACAGAAGAAGAAAGAGTAGACCTCTACAAGCAGTACAAGAAGTCAAAGACTGTAGTTAAGGAAGAAAAGATCGGCAGAAATGATCCATGTCCTTGCGGTTCTGGCAAAAAGTACAAGAAGTGTTGCGGTAAGTAATTAAAAATCGATTCTGATTCCCGGCGAGTTTCGGCTCTGCCGGGTTTTTTTATTTTGCACGGCTCCGCCGAGGCGCAAAGAAAGAGACTCCCGTTTGACTCGGGAGTCTCTTTTGTGGTTTTGGGTATTGTATTTAGTTTATGAGGTTTTTCTAATCACCTTTCGGTGATGTGGCTAGCTAAAAGTCTATTCTACAAGGAATTTTAGTAGTTTTCTGGGTGGATCTGGAAGTATGCCTTAGGATGCTTGCACACTGGGCATAATTCTGGAGCCTTTGTTCCGCTTGTGAGGTGGCCGCAGTTTCTGCATTCCCAAACAACTTCACCCTTCTTTTCGAATACTTCGTTAGTTTCTACGTTGTGGAGAAGCTTGCGGTATCTTTCTTCGTGAGTCTTTTCAACCCCTGCTACCATACGGAACTGAGCCGCTAAGTGTGGGAAACCTTCTTCTTCTGCTTCTTCAGCCATACGAGCGTACATGTCTGTCCATTCGTCGTTTTCGCCGTTTGCTGCTGCAAGGAGGTTTTCAGCTGTATCGCCGATACCTTCTAAAGCCTTGAACCAGAGCTTCGCATGTTCTTTTTCATTTTCAGCTGTTTCGAGGAAGATAGCTGCGATCTGTTCGTAACCAGCCTTCTTAGCTACTGATGCAAAGTATGTATATTTATTTCTTGCCATTGATTCGCCAGCGAATGCTTCCCATAAGTTCTTTTCTGTCTTTGTTCCTGCTAATGTCTTCATTGTCATAGTATTTACCTCCATGCCTTTCTTTTTAGTGATTTCATTTAGTATATTCTTGTTTAATTTCTTTGGATCCGGTTCAGCTCTCACATTTGCTTTCCCGTTCCCTTTGTTGTCTATAATATACCAGCATTTTGGCAGGTTTATTGTGACATATGTCACATTTTGAAATTATTTTGAAGAAATTTTGAAATTTTTCCATGATTTTTTGTACTAAAAAAGCTGCACCTGATGATGCAGCTTTAAGCTTTTTAATTCAATATTTTATCTGTCTGCGACTTAGAGTTCTCTCGCAATCAGATCCTCGTAAGTTTCTCTTCTAACAGAAAGATGTGCCTTGCCTTCTGATACCATAACTACGGCAGGTCTAGGAACTCTGTTGTAGTTTGATGCCATTGAATAGTTGTATGCGCCTGTGCAGAGCACTGCAATGTGGTCGCCTCTCTCAAGCTTTGGAAGTTCTGCATCCCAGATAAGGATATCGCCTGATTCGCAACACTTGCCCGCTACAGTAACAACCTGATCATATGGTTCGTCATACTTTTCTACGGCCTTTACTTCGTACTTTGCATCGTAGAGAGCCGGTCTAGGGTTGTCAGGGAAACCGCCGTCTACGCCGATATAAGTACGACCTGCAGCGTTTGTCTTTACTGAACCTACTTCGTAAACTGTGATACCCGCCTCTGCAACGATCCATCTACCTGGTTCGATAGTAATCATCGGACGCGGATCACCAGTCTTTGCGAAATACGCATCAATCTTTTCCATAACAGGATCCATAAAGTAAGAAACGTGAGTACGTTCTGGATCGCCTGCATAATGAACGCCAAAACCGCCGCCAGTGTTGAGTTCTCTAGGAACATAACCATACTTTTCCTTGATCACTGTCAGCATATCGAGGACTTTGTCCACAGCCATAAGATGAGACATGTTGTCGTGAAGCTGTGAGCCTACGTGGAAATGAAAACCTCTGAAATCAAGATGTGATGATTTCATTGCTTTTTCTGTGGCAAAATCTATAACTTCCTGGATCGCAAAACCAAACTTTGAGTCTTCCTGACCTGTAGAGATAAACTCATGAGTATGGCTATCTACACCTGGAGTGATACGCATAACGATGCCTGGAACCTTGCCCATTTCAGCTGCTAACTCATCGAGGAGAGCAAGTTCTGAAAGGTTGTCCACTACGATAGTGCCTACGTTTTCTTCAAGAGCAAGCTTGAGTTCGCCATAAGTCTTTGTATTTCCGTGGAAAACAATGTCTGCAGGATTTACGCCAGCTCTAATGGCAGCAAAGATTTCGCCACCAGATACAACATCAAGGCCGATACCTTCCTGCTGTACGATTCTGCAGATTTCGAGAGTCTGGAATGCCTTGCTGGCATATACAGCTCTTGTGTTTGGATATTTATCGATAAATACTGATTTTACTTCTCTGCATCTTTCTCTGATATCGTCTTCAGACATCACATATAACGGAGAACCGTATTCCTTTACGAGTTCTGCCACGTCGCAGCCGTAAAACATCATATTATTGCTCATAGTTATTAATTTCCTTTATATAAATTATTTTTAAATCTTTTTCAGGCAGACTTCTGCAATAGGACATGTGTCGCATGCAGGTTTTCTCGCCGCGCAGATGTTTCTTCCATGCCAGATAAGCCAGTGATGGCTGTCTGACCAGATATTTTCCGGAATGGCTTTCATGAGAGCCAGTTCTGTTTTCAGCACATCGTCCTCGTGAACGAGACCGATTCTGTTTGATACTCTGAATACATGTGTATCAACCGCTATGCGCTGGTGGCCGAAGGCCTCGGCCATGACAACATTTGCTGTCTTTCGGCCTACACCTGGTAATTCTACCAGAAGTTCCTGATCTTCTGGGACCTGTCCGTCGTATTTTTCCATGAGGATTTTGCTCATAGCGATGAGATTTTTTGCTTTATTTTTGTATAGGCCGATGGTGCGGATGATTTCCTGGAGTTCCAGTTCGTCAATCTCTGCCATCTCTGCCGCAGTAGGACATCTTTCGAAAAGATATTCTGTTATCTGGTTTACTTTTTTATCGGTAGTCTGGGCTGAAAGCGCCACAGCAGTTAAAAGCTGAAATGGAGTGCCATAGTTGAGGGCACAGCCTGCATCAGGGTAAGCCTGGGATAAAAGTTCCAGTACCTGAGCCACTTCAGTTTTATTGAGTTTAGTTCTTTTTCTTGCTGCCATATCTGCCTCGTTGTCTATTGTAACCTAACTTTTTTACTTTATCAGATTTTATCTCAATAGTACATACCCAGGTATTGTCTTATAAATCAAATTCGGCCCGGCTATTGATCAAAATGATCAAACCACCGGGCCGCAATTAGTTACTTGTTGAATCCACCGTATCCTGCTCTGATTTTTGAGCCTTCAAGGTGCTTTTTAACGATAGCTACGCCACGCTTTTTATCTTTTGTTTCCAGCGCCTGGAGAATTTCATAGTGTTCTTCCAGAACTTCTTCCATGTAATCGTACTTGTTTTCTTCTGAGTATCTGATCTGCTTTGTGTAGTACTGATAACTTGTAAGAATCTGAGTCAGAAGACGATTGTGGGAAGCTCTGTAAATCAGTTCGTGGAAAAGAACGTTCTGTTCAGCTGACTTTTCGTATTCGCCCTTGTGTGTATAGAACTCCATCAGTTCGTAAGCGTTTTTAATCTCAGCAAATTCTTCTGGAGTGATACGTTCTACTGCCCATTCGAAAGCAAGCATTTCGTATTCTTTTCTCATGTCGTACATATCAGCAACGTCCTGTTCAGAGAAACCTGTAACAAATGCACCTCTGTTTGGAATCATTGTGATGAGACCTTCCTGCTCGAGAAGTCTGAAAGCTTCTCTTACAGGTGTTCTGCTGACATTGTATTCGTTGCAAATACGCTGTTCAGTAAGCTTTTCGCCGTTCTGAAGCTTGCCTCTGAGGATAGCTTCTCTTAACTTGATAAAAATATTTATGGCAAGAGGAAGACCTGCAACAATTTCTTCCTTTACACTCTTATAGTACATAATGTAACCCCCAAATAAAATCTATTACAGAAGTTTTAAAACTGCATCTGCGAATTCAACTGTTGAGCTGCCTTCTCTTGTGCCTGACATATTGAGTGCAGGGTCTGCCGCTGCACCGTCAACTGCCTTTCTGAGTTTGTCAGCCTTTTCAACATAACCGATATGTCTGAGCATAAGTTCAGCTGCCTTAAGTAAGCTTTCTGGATTTGCTCTGTCTGCAATACCCTCTTCTACCATACGAGGAGCTGTACCGTGAACTGCTTCGAACATGGCATATCTGTTACCGATGTTTGCACTGCCTGCAGTACCCATACCGCCCTGAATCTGAGCAGCTTCGTCAGTAATGATATCGCCGTAGAGATTTGGAAGAACGAATACCTGGAAGTCTTTTCTCAGATCTTCGTTTACCAGATTTGCTGTCATAATATCGATGTACCAGTCTTCGATCTTGATGTCCGGATATTCTTCGCCAACCTTATGAACGATTTCCAGGAATCTGCCGTCTGTCTTCTTTACGATATTTGCCTTTGTTACACACTCAATGCGGTTCTTTCCGTTTGCTCTCGCAAACTCGAATGCTTTACGAGCGATTCTTTCAGTACCCTGAGTAGTAGTAACCTTGAAGTCAACACAGAGGTCATCTCCAATTTCGAGACCCTTGCTGCCGATGATATATTCGCCTTCAGTGTTTTCTCTGAAGAACGTCCAGTCGATGCCCTTTTCAGGAACACAAACAGGTCTAACATTTGCAAAGAGATCAAGCTCACGTCTGAGAGCAACATTTGCACTCTCAAGATTGAAAGGAACCTGAGTCTTGTTTGGTGTAGTTGTAGGGCCCTTCATAAATACGTCGCATTCTTTAACAGCAGCAAGTACTTCTTCTGGGAGGCCTACACGCTTTTCGATACGGTTTTCCAGAGTAAGGCCTTCGATAGTTCTCATCTCAATCTTGCCTGACTCTACTTCTTCTTTGAGGAGCTCATCGAGAACTCTTCTTGTTTCCTTCATGATAACAGGACCGATACCGTCACCATCAATAAAACCGATCTTTATAGTATCCACCGCTGAAAAATCAGTTGCAGGTGGTTCATTCTTTAACTTTTCAACTCTTTCGAGCTGCTCCTTGAGGAGCTGCTCAAACTTAAGTAAATATCCCATATCTTTTCTCCTCTTGATGCCGGAGGCATCGCTGGTAGCTTTCTTTTTTGATTATTCGCCTTTGATCATGTTGATCTTGCCGCCTGCCATGATCATCTTCTTTTCGAGATCAGAGAGGTTTGGAATCATCTTGTATGTTGCGCCTGTAGTAGCGTTCTTTATGATTACTTCGTCGCCAGAGATCTGAGCTTCTGCATTTTCGATAACGAGATCATCGCCTAAGCTGATCTTGTCGTAGTCAGCCGCATCAGCAAATACCATAGGGATGATACCGCTGTTGATGAGGTTTGAACGGTGAATACGAGCAAATGATTTTGCCATAACAAATCTTACGCCGAGGTAGAGCGGAACGAGAGCCGCGTGTTCTCTTGAAGAGCCCTGACCGTAGTTTTCGCCGCCTACGATTACACCGTTGCCAGCCTCTTTACATCTCTGAGGGAATTCCTTGTCGATGTTTTCGAAGCAGTAGTTTGAAAGATGAGGAACGTTTGATCTGTAAGGGAGAATTCTTGAATCTGATGGCATGATATCGTCTGTAGTGATATTGTCGCCAACATGGAGAACCACCTTAGCAGCAAGGTCATCCTTGAGTGCAACATTAAGCGGGAATGGCTTGATATTTGGACCCATAGAAACTGGAGTGTTGTCCTTTGTGGAATCCTTCGGATACACGATAAAGTTGTCGTTGAAGCCGAAATCAACCATTTCGATCTCTGCGAGATCAGTACCCATACCTGTTGTGAGTACGCCTTCGATAGCTGAAATAGCAGCTGTTTCTGGGCTTACGAGATAGATATCAGCATTTTTTGTGCCAGATCTGCCCTTGAAGTTTCTGTTGAATGTTCTGAGAGAAACGCCTTCAGACTTTGGTGACTGACCCATACCGATACATGGACCGCAAGCATTTTCGATGATACGGGCACCAGCGCTGATCATATCTGCAAGAGCACCATTTTTAGCCAGCTGAGTGAGAATCTTGCTTGAACCTGGAGAGATTACAAGGCTGACATCTTCGTGAACCTTTTTGCCCTTAAGAATCTGAGCAACCTTCATAAGGTCAGTGTAAGAAGAGTTTGTGCAGCTGCCGATAGCAACCTGGTCGATCTTGATCTTGCCGATGTTTTCAACAGAATCAACATTGTCAGGGCTGTGTGGCTTTGCAGCGAGAGGTTCCAGTTCAGAGAGGTTTACTTCGAGGATTTCGTCGTAAACAGCGTCTTCGTCAGCAGCGAGAGCTACGAAGTCAGCGCCTCTTCCCTGAGATTCCATAAATGCCTTTGTATTTTCGTCAGATGGGAATACAGAAGTTGTAGCACCCAGTTCTGCACCCATGTTTGTGATAGTAGCACGGTCAGTTACTGATAACGTCTTTACGCCTTCGCCAGTGTACTCAACAATCTTGCCAACGCCGCCCTTTACAGTGAGCTGCTGGAGAACGTAGAGAATGATATCCTTTGCAGAAACCCAAGGTCTGAGCTTGCCTGTGAGTTTTACGTTGATTACTTTTGGAGTGATGAGGCTGTATGTACCCTTTGCCATAGCCATAGCTACGTCGAGACCACCTGCACCGATAGCGATCATACCGATACCGCCACCTGTTGGAGTGTGTGAGTCAGAACCGAGGAGAGTCTTACCAGGGATACCGAAGTTTTCGATATGGAGCTGGTGACAGATACCGTTACCAGGCTTTGAGAAGAGAACGCCGTGTCTTTTTGCAACGCTCTTGATAAACTCGTGGTCATCAGGGTTTTCATAACCAGTCTGAAGTGTGTTGTGATCTATGTACGCAACTGAAAGTTCTGTCTGGATCTGATCAACATCCATAGCTTCCAGCTGGAGATATACCATTGTACCTGTAGAGTCCTGAGTGAGAGTCTGATCGATCTTGATCTTTACTTCTTCGCCAGGAATAAGCTGACCTTCAACGAGGTGCTGTTCGAGAATCTTATAAGCTAATGTTTTTCCCATTGTAGTATCTCCTTTAAATTTTCTATTTCCATGTCTGCATAACAAACAGACAGTTAAATTCCCGAGATTGTCTTTTATAAATACGACAATACATTTTACCGTATTGTATACAATTATACCGCTAAAACAATTTCTTGTAAACTACATTTATATAGAAAAAACTCCCTCCGTATATAAATACGAAAGGAGTTTTTGAATGTCCGTTATTATCTTTTTCGATTGCTCCGCAATCACAGTCGATATATTATCTTCTGCCCTTGCGTCTGCTGCCCTTGTGGTCTTTTCTGTTATCACGACGACCGCCCTTACGGCTGTCTCTGCGACCTGAACCTTCTGATGATCTGCCACCCTTACGGCCTGAACCGCTCTTGCCGCCTTCTTCAGCTCTTTTTACCACATAGCCACCGCTAAAATCGCCTTCAACTTCTGGCTTGTTTTCCTTTCTTGCGCCCTTTCTGTCAGAGTGCTTGTCAGGAGCCTTTCTCTTTTCCTTGCGCTTTGCAGTGTTACCCTTGCTGCCGCTACGCTTTTTCTTTTCAGCAACTTCGAAAGAAATACCTCTGCCACCGTGAGCAAAGCCCACCATAGCTTCCATTACTTCTTCTACGTATGGTCTAGGAACATCTACAAATGAGAAGTTTTTGTGCATTTCGATAGAACCGATCATCTTGCCTGAGAGAGTAGTTCTTGATGCAATACCCTTTACGATATGAGCTTCTTTAAGACCGTCAAGTCTGCCGGCATTGATAAAGAGTCTTACCATATCAAGCTTTGAGTACTGGAATTCTTCGTCATCAAAGTCCATACGTTCGTAGTCTTTTTCTTCTAACTCGATAAATGCAAGTCTGAAGAGTGCTGCTGCAACATCATTTGCAGTTACGAAAGTGCCTTCTTTTTCTGCTTCGCTGATGATGCGGTCGATAACAGAAAGGTACTTTTCGCCTTCGTTTGCCATAGCCATCTGCTTAACCTTGTCAGCGGCAGCTGTCGTACGAACAGCTTCTACTTCGTCGATTGCAGGAGGCATTGCTCTTGTGATCTGAGACTTTGTATAACGCATGATTTCTCTGAGCTTATACATGTCGCGACCAAATACAAATGAATATGATTTACCAGTGTTACCTGCTCTGCCTGTACGACCGATACGGTGAACATACTGTTCTGGATCTTCTGGAATGTCGTAGTTGAATACGGCTTCTACACCACTTACGTCGATACCTCTTGCGGCAACGTCAGTAGCAACGAGAATCTGAGTAATGCCGTGACGGAATTTGTTCATAACTCTGTCACGTTCGTTCTGCTTCATGTCGCCGTGGAGAGCGTCAGCAGCGTAACCTCTGTCCTGAAGTCTTGCTGTAACGTCATCTACTCTACGCTTTGTGTTACAGAATACGAGGCCGAGATTTACGTTGTTTACGTCGATAAGTCTGCAGAGGAGTTCTAACTTTGATGCTTCGCGAACTTCGATAAAATACTGATCGATGAGTTCCACTGTGAGCTCCTTGCGGGCAATCTTAACGTGAGCAGGTTCCTTAAGGTACTTCTTTGTAATAGCCATGATTTCTGGAGACATAGTAGCTGAGAAGAGCATCATCTGCTTTTCTTCTGGAACGTCTTCTAAAATCGTGTCGATATCTTCTCTGAAGCCCATGTTGAGCATTTCGTCTGCTTCGTCGAGAACAACCATCTTGAGCTCTTCGAACTTGAGAGTTCTTCTGCGGAGATGGTCCATGATACGACCTGGTGTACCGATGATAATCTGTGGTTTTTTTCTGAGGGCAGAAATCTGAGTTTCGATGTGCTGGCCGCCATAGATAGCCATGATACGCACGCCCTGAGTATATTTTGAAACTTTCTTGAGTTCGTCTGCAACCTGGATAGCAAGTTCTCTAGTAGGGCATAATACCAGCACCTGAGCTGATCTTGCTTCTCTGTCACACATTTCGATGGCAGGAATACCGTAAGCACAAGTCTTACCTGTACCAGTCTGAGCCTGACCGATTACGTCGCCACCCTGCATAACTACAGGAATAGCCTGGCTCTGAATAGGAGTAGCTGCTGTAAATCCCATGTCTCCAAGACCTCTGAGGATTTCAGGTGAAATGCCGAGTTCTTCAAATGTTACGACATTTTCAGTGTTTTCGTTTTCAACATTATCGTTTTCGATAATATCTTCGTTCTGTAAAAATTCCATTATTAAATTAATCCTTTCGCTACATGCAGCCCTCACGCTCCCGCGGCGCTCACTGCACATTTCCATTTATACGACACGCTGGCCAACAGGCACAGCACTTTTCATTATACCTTATTTATCAGGAATTCATACCGCAAAATTGTATATAAATTGTTTATTATCCCATACACTTAGCTCCCGATTCCTCACGGAAACCCGAATATTATAACCGCCGAAACTAAAGTTCTTCATCAAAAAAGTGAAAGGCAACGGTCTACCGAACAACCGCTGCCTCTCTATTTTTAACCCTTATGAACTTTACAATATACAGTTTACCCTTTAAAGCCATTGATAATCAAGTGTTGTATAGATTCTGGAGTTATTTTTTCCAATCCCGGCATAATCATGCCAAGCTGTGAAATCACATCATCAGACTGATTGCTGAAGAGCGACATTGTAATGACATTGCTGAGAACAACAGCTGCTGCTGATGACACATCAATATCTTCTTTAAAACCTGAATCTTTTTTACCCTCTTCGATTATTTCGTGAAGGACTTCTCGCTCTCTGTTTACCAGAGCAAGAAGCACTGCCATTACACTCACCTTTTCTTCCTTTGTAGCTTCGTGGCCTTTTTCCACAGCGAACTTAAGAAGAGGGTTGATAATCGCAAATGTCTTTATCTTTACATCAAAGTACCTCTGGAGTTTTTCTTCGGCAGTATAATCACCTGCAATAGCTTCCTGAGTATTTTTAGAAATCTCTTCGCCGATTTCTTTTACCCACTCAATCACAAGCTCATCCTTGCTGGAGAAGTATTCATATACCGTGCCTTTTGCCACTTCTGCGGCATGGGCGATATCGATAATTCTCGTATTGGCGTAGCCATTCTGTGAAAAAAGCTGAGTTGCGGCGTTAAGAATTCTTTGCCTTTTGTCTTTCTTCTCTTTCTTTTCGCTTTTCTTCGGCGCGTTTGATTCTTTCTTCACGTTCTTCAGCCTCCTTGGCAAGCCATAATGTTTCTCTGTAGAGGTTGAGCTTTTTCTTTGCTGCGTTTCTCTGTGCTCTTGCGATTTCCCAGTCGTCGATTACTGAGTACATTACAGGAACGATAAAGAGTGATGTTGCAGTAGAAGCGATAAGACCACCGATAACTGATACAGCCATCGGAATCATCATTTCTGTAGCTTCACCGATACCGAGAGCCATTGGAATCATACCTACGATAGTAGTTACTGTTGTCATGAGGATTGGTCTCATACGTACAGCACCTGCTTCTGTGATGGCATCGTCACGACCCATTTCTTCTTTATTTTGAGAGATAAACTCGACAAGAAGGATGGCGTTGTTTACTACAATACCTACCAGCATGATAAAGCCGATCATGGCGATAATAGACAGTTTTTGTCCCGTCAGGAAGAGTGCCAGGAATGCACCAGACATGGCAAACGGAATGGAGAACATTACCATAAATGGAAGTGCCACAGACTCGAACTGAGCCGCCATTACAATAAATACCAGAGCGATAGAAACTACCAGAGCCAGAACGAGATCCTGGAAGTAATCTGTCATCTGTTCTTTCATACCGCCTGTTTCGTATCTTACACCGTCAGAGAATACAAACTTGTCAGCGATAGCTGTCGCCTGAGATGTTCCCTTGTTTATAGATACGCTGTCCTTGAAGGTAAGGTCGATCTTGCTCACAATTTCCTGGTTTGACTTGTTGATGGAAACCGGTGAGTTTGCGAACTCAAATGACGCAATCTGGCCTACAGGAACCTTCATTCCTATAGGTGTGTTTATAAGGATAGCCTTCATGTCTTCTACTGACTGAGTGTACTTGTCAGAGAGCGAAAGCTCGATGTCAATAGTCTCGCCGTCAACATTTAGTCTGCTATAAGTCGTACCTGAGATGGCACTTGAGAGCTCTGATGCCACCTGGTAAGTAGTGAGACCATAGTAAGCAGCTGTTGAACGGTTTATCTTTACTCGTACTTCTGGAGAACCTTCTGCAACATCTGTTTCTATGTCAGAGATGCAGTCCAGAGTCTGAAGCTGTTTGTAGAGTTCTGTAGCATCATTTGCAACGATACGTGCATCATCACCATAAACATTGATAGTGAGATCCGCACCTGCAAGTGCTGTCATACCAAGAGAGTCAGTGATTGCATATGTAATCTCTGCACCTGCAAGATCCTTGAAGTGACGTTTAGTGTCTCTCATAACCTCTTCTGTGCTCTTTGATCTCTTGCTGGATGGAACCAGATTTGCAGTGATTACGTTTGAACTGCTCAGCAGTGATGAAGCCTCACCTACCGTCATAGAAATATGTTCTACCTCCGGCTGCTGGATGAGATATTCCTCAATCTGAGCCATGTATGCATCATGCTCTGCAAGAGAAGTACCATGTGGCATTTCTACAGTTACAGTAAATCCACCTTCGTCCATTGCAGGAATAAGTTCTGAACCTAAAACCAGTAATAATGAACCTGACAGAGCAAATACCAGCAGGAACACGATGATAACCTTTGCACGGTTGGCCAGACACTTTTTAATAGCGCGTCTGTACGTACCAGTCATATCCTCGATAAATTTAGTAAACTTTACAACCAGTCTGAATCTGTAGAATCTCTTGCCCAGTCTGATGTAATCTTCTGAAATAGTATTGTCCAGGAGATTTGATGCCAGCATCGGAACTACCGTGAGAGAAACCAGGAGCGAACATCCCAGAGCCGCAACAATAGTGAATGAGAAGTCTCTAAAGAGCATACCTACCATGCCTCCGGAAAGGGCGATAGGAAGATATACAACTACAGATGTCAGCGTAGACGCTGCTACTGCAAGGCCTACTTCTTTACTGCCCTCGATGGCAGCATCATGAGCATTTAAGCCCATCTTGTTTCGTCTAAAGATATTTTCAAGAACTACTACCG
>JAFYUX010000126.1 GCA_017549385.1 Bacillota bacterium | reverse complement strand
GAGAAGTTATTTACGGCGAACGTCGCAGAGTGTTAAACGGCGAAGATATCAGAGAAAATATCATGTCTATGGCTTACGAACTGGCTGACCGCTATATCGAAGAGTGCCAGATGGGTTCCAAGTTCTCAGAAGAATGGAATCTCGAAGGTCTCAAGAAAAACATCGGCAGACTCAGCAGCACTATCGTACTCCCAGAGTATGGCGATACTCATGACAATCTCACAGTAGAACAGCTCCGCAATGACGTTGTGGCTGCTATCGAAACAGCATATGCTGCAAAAGAAGCAGAAGTTGGCGAACCTCAGATGAGAGCGGCAGAACGTATGATTCTCCTGAGAGTAGTAGACAACAAGTGGATGGATCACATCGATGCTATGGATCAGCTCCGTACAGGTATCGGCCTTAGAGGTCTCGGCCAGCAGGATCCTGCTATGGCTTATGCCAACGAAGGCTTTATCATGTTCGAAGAAATGATCGATAACATCCGCGAAGACGCTGTAAAATACTGCTTCGGCGTAACTATCGAAACAAACGTAGAGCGCAGACAGGTAATCAGCGGTGGCACAGCTGAAAAAGAAGAAGCTGCTCCGGCTATCGGCAGCGGCAGTCTTCCAAAGGAAGGTCCTGCCCCTAACAGAACTTCAAAGCAGGAAACTGTAAGGAGAGAAGCTCCAAAGGTAGGCAGAAATGATGCATGTCCATGTGGCAGCGGCAAAAAGTACAAAAACTGCTGCGGCAAAGGCGAATAACCTTCCAGCTCATACAGAAAGAAAAAAACAAATAATATAACTTCCGATGCCTCCGGCATCACGGAAAAAGAATCTGTCGGTCTCCTGCTTTTCGAAACGATTCGAATGTCAGGAGACCGTTTTGTCGTTTTATGACCAACCGCCTCCGCGGTAGCGGTGGCAACCATCGAAAGGATGTGAAAAGAGTGCTTCAACTGGATCAGATCAGATATGAAATGAACCCTGTGAGCGAAAATCTCAGAGAATTGGGTGAGTCCCTTTGACGTGGCTTCATTAAGAGCGCGTTTAGAACAGATTGATATCGACCTTCAGCAGGAGGGTCTGTGGGATGATCCTGCAAAAGCGGGAAAGATTCTCCAGGAAAAAAAATCAGTAGAAAGAAAAATAACAGAGTTTGAAAATCTTGAGACGTCTTACGACGACATCGTTGTAATGATGGAGATGGCTGAAGAGGCAGAAGACGAAAGCCTCGTACCTGAAATCGAAGAGATGTTTGCAAACCTGAAAAATGATATAGAAAATCTCAAACTTGAGACTCTGCTCAACGGCGAGTACGACAAAAACAACGCGATCCTGTCTATCCATGCGGGATCTGGCGGTGTTGATGCTCAGGACTGGGCAGGTATGCTCATGCGTATGTATCTGCGCTGGGCAGAACGCAAGAAGTATAAGATCACTACTCTGGATCTTCAGAGGGATGACGAAGCAGGTATTAAAAATACTACCCTTCTTATCCAGGGTGAAAATGCTTACGGTTATCTCAAAAATGAATGCGGCGTTCACAGACTTGTACGTATTTCCCCATTTGATTCAAATGCCCGCAGACATACGTCATTCTCGTCTGTAGACGTTTCGCCTGAACTTGATGAAAACGTTACTGTAGATATTGCCCCAGACGACATCAGAGTGGATACTTACAGATCCAGCGGTGCCGGCGGCCAGCATGTAAACACTACTGACTCTGCAGTACGTATCACACATATCCCTACAAATATCGTTGTATCCTGCCAGAACGAAAGGTCTCAGCACCAGAACAGAGAAGTTGCTATGAGAATCCTCATGGGTAAGCTTATCGAACTCAAGGAGCGCGAGCATAAGGAAAAGATCGAAGAACTCCGTGGCGACTATGGTCAGATTACATGGGGCAACCAGATCCGTTCTTACGTTTTCCAGCCATACACTATGGTAAAGGATCATCGTACCAGCGCCGAAGTTGGCGACGTTCAGCGTGTAATGGACGGTGACATCGATTATTTCATCAACGAAAAACTCAAGCAGCGCTAAGCCTGCTGTGCCGACGGGCCTGGACCTGACCGGCAAAATACATGGAGAAAAGATCTAATGAATATTAATGAAAAACTTTCTCAGGAATTTGGCATCCGTCTCAACTTTGTGGATCAGACGGTGGCTCTCATCGACGAGGGTAACACTATTCCTTTTATCGCGAGATACAGAAAAGAAGTGACCGGAGGTCTCACAGACATCGTTCTTCGTGACCTGGAGGAAAGACTTACTTACCTTCGCGGCCTGGAAACAAGAAAAGCAGAAGTTTTAAAGAGTATCGAAGAACAGGGCAAACTCACAGAAGAACTTAAGGCTGATATAATGAGCGCCGAAATTCTTCAGAGAGTAGAAGACTTGTACAAACCTTTCAAGCAGAAAAAAGCCACTCGTGCGTCCAAGGCTAGAGAAAAGGGGCTTGCTCCTCTGGCAGAAATAATCTGGGCTCAGGCAGAGACAGAAGGCGACCTCGTGGCGAAAGCATCCGCTTACATCGATGAGGAAAAGGGCGTAAAGACTGCTGCTGACGCTCTTGCCGGTGCATGTGACATCATTGCTGAAAGGATTTCTGACGATCCTGAACTTACAGAACTTATCAGAAACAAGACAAGAGAAGAGGGTTCTATTGTTTCAGAAGCGGCTGATCCTGAGGAAAAGACTGTTTACGATATGTACTACGAGTACGCCGAAGCTGTGTCAAAGATTCCTAACCACAGAGTGCTGGCTGTAAACAGAGGCGAAAAGGAAAAGAAACTCAAGGTTAAGGTAAAGGCTGATGTAGAACGCATGCATGCTGCTATTGCTGACAGAGTTATTACAAACTCAGGAAGCATCTATGCCGAAAAGCTTGCGGAAACTATTGCTGACGCCTACAAGAGACTTATGGCTCCGTCTGTAGAACGCGAACTTAGAAACGAACTCACAGAAAGAGCGGAAAAAGAAGCGGTAAAGGTATTTGCTAAAAATACTGAAAATCTGCTGATGGTTCCTCCTGTTAAAAATGCGAGAGTACTTTCCATCGACCCTGGCTACAGAACAGGTTGTAAGGTGGCGGCTCTTAGCAACACAGGCAAGCTCCTGGCTTATGCCACTATCTATCCGACAGAACCTAAAAATGATATCGCCGGTTCTGAAAAGATTATCACAAAGCTTATCGACAAGTTTAAGCTCAATACAGTTGTTATCGGTAACGGTACAGGCTCAAGAGAAACTGAAAAGTTTATCGCAGACTATATCGCAAAGACTGGTCGCGACCTGAAATACACTATCGTAAGTGAAGCTGGTGCATCTGTTTACTCTGCATCAAAGCTTGCCAGCGAAGAATACCCAGACCTCGACGTTACAACTAGAGGTGCCATGTCTATCGGCAGACGTCTTCAGGATCCGCTGGCGGAACTGGTAAAGATTTCGCCAAAGCATATTGGTGTTGGCCAGTATCAGCATGATATTAACCAGGGACTTCTCGACACAGCTCTTACAAATGTAGTAGAAGACTGCGTAAACCGTGTGGGCGTAGACCTCAACACTGCTTCTCCTTCTCTGCTGGCGTATATTTCTGGCATTAATTCTTCTATCGCTAAAAACATCGTTGCGTATAGAGAAGCAAACGGCGTGTTTACTGACAGAAAGCAGCTCATGAAGGTGCCAAAGCTGGGTGAAAAGACATACAAGCAGTGCGCAGGCTTTATGAGAATCAGCGAAGGTGACAATCCGCTGGATGCTACTGCAGTTCACCCTGAATCTTATGCTGTGACTGATGCCATGCTCAGTAAGCTCGGCATCTCAAAGGATCAGATTGCTGCAGGTGGTGCTGGTGATATCGAGGAAAGAATCTGCCAGGTTTATCCGATTGAAAGCAAGCGCAAGCCAGAAAAGAAAAAGGCTGTTCCGGCTAACGGTTTTGCTGCTCTTGCAGTTCTTCTCGAGGATGATGAGTTTACAGGTAAAAACAAGAAGGGTCAGAAACAGAAAAAGACTCAGAACTTAAAGCTCAGCATTCAGAAGATGGCTGATGATATGGGCATCGGTGTTATGACACTTTCTGATATCGTAGAGGAAATCAAAAAGCCTGCCCGTGACCCTAGAGAAGGTATGCCGCCTGTTGTATTCCGTCAGGATGTTCTCAGCTTTGATGATCTCAAGCCTGATATGGAACTTACAGGTACAGTAAGAAACGTTGTAGACTTTGGTGCTTTTGTAGATATCGGCGTAAAGACTGACGGTCTTGTACACGTGTCTCAGCTCAGCAGCAAGTTCATCAAACATCCTATGGACGCGGTAAGTGTAGGGGATACTGTAAAGGTAAAGGTTCTTGAAGTAGACAGAGAAAGACACAAGATTTCTCTTACTATGAAGTTCTAATATATTGAAAATTAACAGACTGCTGTTTTTCGCAATTTGCGGAAGACAGCAGTTTTTATATTCGGGATGGCGGAGCCATCGGGGGTGTATATTTTATGTGCGCTTTAGCGTAGTAATGTATTTTGGCAGGGTATGTTGTATACATGAACACAAAGCTTGCGTTGGACAATTATTTGCTGATATAATAAGCATAACGATTGTTTCTTAGCCCATTATTGTTATGAATATTCTAGGTATAATAATCAAACGTTAAAACCATATAAGTTATCACAAGCATACTGAAAAGACAAAGAAAAAGGAAATTTTAAGGAGGATGCAATTATGGGAGTTTATACTAGCGATAAGATAAGGAACGTTGCGCTCATTGGGCACAGTGGATGCGGTAAGACTACATTCTTAGAAGCTGCGCTCCTCGCAACAGGCGTAACAAACAGAATGGGTAAGGTAGAAGACGGTAACACAGTATCCGACTACGACAAGATGGAAATCGAAAGAGGTTACTCCATCAACACTT
>JAFYUX010000125.1 GCA_017549385.1 Bacillota bacterium | reverse complement strand
CCATAAGAAATCAAATCTCCCACAGCGAGACCTTCAGGTAATACAAGCCTCTTCAGCCCCGCAAGATACCTGCAGGCATTATGACCCGCCAGACTTCCTGTTGTAATAGCTTCCGTATGCCCCACAAATAGTCCTGACTTTTCTCCTCCACAAAAGAGATTTTCAGCACCCTTTACCAGCATAGTATTGTCTCGTTCCGCCACAGATAAGTAACGTATTGAGTTTCCCCTGCCGCCTGCATAAGGGTCTGCATACCGTGCATTTTCAAATCCTTTAATTTCTCTCAATTTCTCTAAAGGATAAAACGGCGTCATGAGTTTTGCATATCCCGTATCCAGCAGCACAATATTTTCCGCATATTCTTCCAGCGCATACTGCTGACACACCTTCATATCCAGCTTTTCTCGACGTATCTGCTCTTTTTCAAGACTTATTATCACTACACCATCCTGGTCAAGCTTTCTCCTTATATCCTCGGAAAGTGTAGCTTTCTCAATCTTACAGGCGCCACTCATGGCTCCCATGGAACCATCTTTTCGCATGCCCATTATCTCTGATAGTCCCGCCTTGTCAGTAATACTTATCCTTGGCCCAAATGCCGCACAGCGCAAAATACACATAGCACAACCATTTCCGTAAACAGTACAGTTACCCATAGGGCCTGTTGAACCTGTTGCATCTACGAAGGCTCCGCCTTCAATTCTGGTGCCGTCCTGAAGCACCAGACATCTTATATTCCTGCCACCTGCACTGTCCTCATATTCTACGTCACAGGCTCTAGCCATAAACCTGACTTCTATACCCATGTCCTTTACAAGACGTCTCACAGCAGGTTCCACCAGCATCACATCATAAAGGCTGGCATGACGATGACCTGGAAAATCTATATTCACATGTCTGCTCAATCTATCTGTAATCTGGAATAGCTCTTTTGCACCAAGAGCTATATTTTCCTCTGCCGCAACAAACCTTCCATTGTTTCTCATTATTCCGCCTACATTCCCCAGTCCCAGCAGCAAATCTGTCCGCTCGATAATCTCAACATCGGCACCTGCTTTTTTTGCTGAGATGGCAGCAGCAATACCTGACCATCCTCCACCTGCTACAACTACTTTTTCAGACATAATAAAAACCCCTCCTGACAAATATGCTTTTATATAACATATCCGTAAGAAAGGGGTTGTGTTACGTTATTTTACATTTGTAAAGAAGTCCAGTTCTTCTTCTCTTTCCAGTCTCACATTTGTAAAACCGTCTGCTCTGATTTTGAGAGTGTTTCTGTCTGCCAGATCATAAGGTTTCCATGAAACTGGGTGACCAGAGGTCTCGGAATCAGGATTGCCGTTTTTGATGAATCCTGCCCAGGCTGAATTCATATAGTCGGCTGTCATGTAGCCGTTTTCGTCGTCGGCTCCTATCACTCCGTGATATTTATCGAAAACCATGTTGAGTTCAGCGATATGCCTGCATCCAAGGCCCTGATTTTCCAGTTTTTCTGTCATGTAGTCAAAGTGGTATCCGTAAACTTTCAATCCGCGTTTTGCCAGCACATCAGCATATGGAATCATACAGGCTTTAAAAGATTTGAGGCCGATTACATCTGACAGCTGGTCAAACTTTGTGTCCATATAGCCGTCAGGATATTTTGCCAGCACCTTCTCCCAATCATAAGGGAAGAAATCTTTTATAACATCCTCGTAGTTTTCATCCATGCTGTAGCCTGCAAAGAGTGTGCCTTCGTCGGTGTTAAAACCAAAGAGAAGTTCCACATCGTGAGGTGGCTGAACTCTAGGATCCGGATGATGATCACCTTTAAATAAAAGATTGTCCAATACAGGAGCTCCGTAACGGCCAAACATGTATCCACCAGCACCAAACTCCCAGCATAAGACGAGATCCTCTGCAGGCATTGCTCTCAGCTTTGCCACGCCTTCCGGCGAGTCGTCTGCACCAAGGTCCTGAGCTTTCATGCGTGAGATAGCCTTTTTAATCTCAGGATTGCCAGTACCGTACTTGTTTCTCACCTGACTGCTCATAATACTGCCGCTCTGCATGATGCATCTCTTAAAGAGACCTTTCATGCTGTCCATGCACATCAGAATGGAAACTATAAACGCTCCCGCAGACTGACCTCCGATAGTTATATTTTCAGGGTCACCTCCAAAAGCAGCGATATTGTCGTAAACCCACTCTACCGCTCTCGCCGCATCAAGGATACCATAATGACCAGTGCATCCAGACTCCTTTTCCAGTGTATCAAGAGCATAAGAACCAAAGATACCAAGTCTGTAATTTATAGTCACGTAGACTATGCCTTTTTCTGCAAACTTTTCCCCTTCGTAAAGAGGCATATTACCTCCGCCAGACTCAAATCCACCACCATGGATAAAAACATACACCGGAAGTTTTGCTTCCTGACCTATTTCAGGTGTCTTTATATTGAGATAGAGACAGTCTTCGCTGGAAATAGGAAGCATCTCTTTCTGGCTTACGTGATTTTTCTTTAAGAGCTGAAGACATGGTGCTCCGTACTCAGTACACTGGCGCACGCCCTGCCATGGTGCCGGTTTTACAGGCGGTCTGAATCTCAGCTCACCTACCGGCGGAGCCGCAAAAGGTATACCTTTAAAAGAATAATATTTATCTTCTCTGATGCCTTGCACATCACCGTATTTTGTAGTTACTATTGTCATTTTTCCCTCCGCATATTTTTATCTCTGCGGTTTTAAGTTCCCGGGTTCACGGAGTGATCGCGGGGTTGAAGGTGTATTTTGTTATATATTCTACTGTTTATTTTAGCATAATAATGATAGAATAACTCTTAGTATGCAAGGAGGAAT
>JAFYUX010000124.1 GCA_017549385.1 Bacillota bacterium | reverse complement strand
CGGCAAGATCAAGAGAAATAAGGCATACAAGAGCCACATTCTTACTAAGAAGGCAGCTAAGAGAAAAAGAGGCCTGAGAAAAGCTACAGTTTTAAAGAGCGCTGACCTGAAGAGAATGCTCAGATCAATGGCAAAATAGTTGAAAGGTATCAGGAGGTAAGAAAACATGGCAAGAGTAAAAAAAGGTTTAAACGCTCACAAGAGACATAAAAAAGTATTAAAGTTAGCTAAGGGCTTCTACGGAGCAAGACATAAACAGTTCAAGGCTGCAAACCCTGCTGTAATGAGAGCTTTAAGATCTGCTTACGTTGGTAGAAAGTTAAAGAAGAGACAGTACAGACAGATGTGGATCGCTAGAATCAACGCTGGTGCTAGAATGAATGGAATCAGCTACTCCCAGCTTATGAACGGTCTTAAGAAGTCCGGCATCGAAATCAACAGAAAGATGCTTTCCGAAATGGCTATCTACGATGCTCCGGCTTTCGCAGCACTTTGCGAAACAGCTAAGAAGGCAGTTAAATAGTCTTACAATTAAATCGTATGTTTAAGCGGACAGGAAACTGTCCGCTTTTTTGTTGTAAATTTGTTTTGTATATAAAGGTTTTGATAGGCAGATATAGGTGTATAAGTGTATTGACAATTTTTTATTTTTTGAATAATATGATGAAGATCTTCAGAAACATGGATATGAATAAAGGAATGACTAGAAATGGAATAACTAGAAAAGGAGTATTGTTTATGAGGCGAAGAATAGTAAGTATTTTATTGGTGGCAGCTTTGGTCTTTTCCATTGCTTCAATGTATGCATTGGGAGCTGAGACCGGAGGAACCGGTAAGGACATTGTTTATGTGAGCGGCAGCAAGACCGCCGGAGGAGCAGTGACCGGTTCGGGGACAGAAAATGACCCATTCAACGACCTGAACACAGCCCTGAACGCGGTAAAGGATGGTGGAACCATTCAGGTCCTGAATACCCTTGAGCTTACCAGACCGTCAGATGGTGACCCGGCAATCAACATTACAAAGGCGGTTACAATAACAGGCGGAACCTTTTCCACAGATTATGCAGGTATTGTGCTTGGGGCAGATGTAACTCTGAAGGATGTTACCATAACCTTTAATAATCCGGTACGTAATGTCATCATTGCAAATGGTCATGCTCTGACTCTGGAAAATGTACAGCAGAGCGGTACATATGAGATCGATTTGTTCTGCGGAGCTATTACTGAAGCACAGAATACTTATCCGCAAGCCGGAAATGATGGCAGGATTATTATCAAAGGAACCAACAATAAGCTGGGGGATATTTATGCCGGAAATTTCTCGGATCTGGGAGCAGAAAGTGGTGAAACCAATAAAACTGTTCCAAGCAAGTTTAACGGCGATGCAACCGTTACTATTGAAAATGGAACAAAAGGAACCATAGGCAGAGTTTATGCCTACGGTGCCCGTGAGAACAGACAGGGTGGCGGACCTAATGATATGTGGACCGGCAACGGAGTAGAGGAAAACTTTACTGTGAATGGTCAGGTCAAGATTAACCTGCATGGTTCTTTTGTAAAAAATGTTTATGGTACATCAGACAAAAAGGCGTGTGTAACCTTTGAATCTGAGGCTTACATATGCAATATTAATTTTGAAAATATCGGTACGCTCGAAGTAAAGGGCATCCTGGAACCTGCATCTCTTAACCAAGATGTGAATATTAAAATCAATGAAAATGCTGAACTGGTTCTTTCCACAGTAATCGCAGATGACACCACATTTACCGTAAAAGATTTCACCGGCGGCGGTATGCTTGTTATGGGAAAAAGAGATAAACTTGTCATTACAGGTACTGTCAGTGGAGAGACAGAATTTCAGACTGATACTACAGTAAGACCTAGTGATAAATCCACATCAGGCTTGGTAGAGCTTTCCTGGCCATATGTTGATGTGAGCAAAGCTTCCGGAAATGGGACTTTCACATTTAAGCCTTATGAAGCAACACAGGAGGGAACGACGCTGACACTGGTTAGTGGTGTATGGACTACTTTGAAAAAGTCCGATTCCGGCATTGAAGGGCTGACTAGTTTTACACTGGCAGATGGACTGACCTCTGCTGCAGGTTCTGTAACTGTGGAAGAGATAAATGAGAGTGGCTTCTCTATTCCGGTGACATATGTATGTAGTAACAATAGTGTATGGTTATCCGATATTACGATGAATATTGTGATAACAAAGGATAGTGGAACACCATATACTGCAACAGAGTTATATGATGATCAATATGGTTACTCGTATAAACTTGAAACTTTGGGGATGAACAACATTTTTGCCACAGAAGATGCGGATGGAAACAAGATTATTACCATTTCCGGATCTGGAATTGCCAGTGGCGCTTACCACATTGCTGTCACAGTTCCTTTAGTGGGACAGGCAGCTCCTACTGCAAAGATAGAATACACCCTCACCGTAACCGGTCAGGGGGAGCCTTCTAATCCTGATGATTCAAACACAGGCACAGGCGAATCCGGTGGCAATGAAGGCTCCGGTGACACTGATACAGGTGCCGATGGAGATAACAACTCAGGCACTGACACAGGTTCCGGCGGCAACGAAGGTGATGCAGCCGGCGGTGCAGTTGGTGGTGGCGGAGCAATAACTGGTGGTGGCGGTGGCGCAGCTCCACTTCCGGCAGCTCCTGAAGAGCCTGCATCTGATTTAATTACAAATACAGCAGGCACAACTACATCAGCGCCAACAACAAGCGTAGACATGAGCCAGTCCACCACAAGCAAGGGCGGTGAAACTTCTACAATAGTTGACCAGAACATGGCAGACAAGATTGTTGAAAATGCAGTGGCAAACAAGTCTGAAGAGGTTGTAATCGACGCAACAGTAAAAAACGATGCAGCATCTCAGAGCACTAAGGAAGCGGCTGTAGAACTTCCTACAGAAACTATCGCTCAGATCGCCGAAAAGACTGAAGCGGACGTAACAATCAAGACAGATGTTGCCGAAATCAAGATGGATACTCAGGCACTGG
>JAFYUX010000123.1 GCA_017549385.1 Bacillota bacterium | reverse complement strand
GCACAGGCTTTCCAGCCCTGCCCGCACCACTGCCGGTGCCGGCGGTCACGGAACCGGTACGGCGTCTGTTATCTTCTTCCGCCGGTCTTATTTTTTCTTCTACCATGGTGTTCCAGGCACCGCAGATACACTGGCCCATCCATTTCGGGCTGTCGTATCCGCATTCCTGACACACATAGACAGTTTGTACCTTTTTTGCTTTAGCCATAAATTTACCTTTAAATCAATCAAATCAAACAGAGAGACTGCCTGTTGGCGGAGCCAACCCTTTATTTTTTCAGTTCAAACCAGAATGTGCTGCCTTCGTTTAGGCGGCTTGTTACGCCGTGCTTTGCGCGGTGAAGGATAAAGATCTGCTTTACGATGGAAAGTCCGAGACCTGAACCCTTTGTGTTTCGGCTGTGGTTTGCACTGGACTGATAGTATCTGTTCCAGATGGCATCCAGTTCTGATGGTGCGATACCCTGACCGTGGTCGATGATTTCGCAGCGTACAGCGTGAGGCTGCTCTTTTACTGAAACGATAATCAGTTTATTGTCGTTGGAGTATCTTACGGCGTTTCCTATGAGGTTGGCAAATACCTGTCGGATCTTTGCCTCGTCGGCTATTACGGTGGTGTTGCCGTAAGTCTGGAGCTGGAATACAAAGCCTTCCTGCTCCGCGTGTATAGAGAAGCTGTCCAGTGTTTCTCTGGCAATCTGTGTGAGATCTACTGTGCTGAGGCTCAGGTTGCCTACACTAGCCTGCATCTTGGAAAGAACAGTCAGGTCGTTTACCAGAGAGTTGAGTCTGTCTGCTTCGTTTATTATAACCTGAAGGTGTTTGTTTCGCTTTTCTGGATTGTCGCCGGAGATATCTCTAATCATCTCTGCGTAGGATTTTACCATGGTGAGAGGTGTTTTGAGATCGTGGGTGACATTTGCCAGAATGTCCTTCTGAAGTCTGTCTGTTTTCTGGAGCTCGTCGGACACATAGTTGAGAGTATCTGCCAGCTCTTCTGTTTCTGCGTATCCACCGCCATCAAAGACTACGGAGTAGTCGCCTTTTGCCAGGAGATTTGCCGAGTCGGCGATATCGTATATAGGGCGAGCCAGTCGTCTTGAGATAAAGACTGACATGATTACGCCAAACAGTATCGCGATAAATGTGATAGTGATGAGCATTTTTGCCAGAATCTCAACTGTGCTGCCTAAAACCGTAAGAGGCGTGTAGATAAACAGATATGTGTTTTCGCCTATACCGCCTTTTTCCAGGATAGAACCGTATATCATGACTTCGGCCTCTTTGTCCTGAGGCATAGGTTGTCTGATAACCACTGGCTCGTTGCCTGTCATGTGAAGTCTAAGTTTGAGACTGTCGTAGTTGTATGTCTGAGCAAAGATATTCATGCGGTCGGCAGGATTTTCTATGGTAGATGCGTAGAGCAGCTTGTCTCCCATAAGGATCTGGATATACATGTCGGACTTTACTGTCAGATTTGAAATGGTATCCAGAAGGTCGTCCTGTCCGTAGCATTCTTCTATAGTATCAGCCACTTTGTAAAGCTCTCTGATTTTCATCTCCTGATAGAAAGTCTGGAGAAATAGAACCTGCAGAATCCAGAGAACCAGCATGATAGCCACAGTAAAAGCAGTGAAGTAAGTGAACAGCCTGCTGCCGATAGTTCGGCTGCGGCCTGCCGCCATTTGCTTTTCTTCTGTCTTTTTGCTCTTTGCTTTTTTATGCCTGTCGTGGAAAAACACAGGTTTAAGTTTAGATAACTTACTGCTGAGTTTCAAATTTGTATCCTACCCCTCTAAGTGTAACGATCATATTTCTATATGGCCCAAGGTTGTTTCTCAGGTTTTTAATGTGAGTGTCGATAGTTCTGTCATCGCCAAAGAAATCATAACCCCACACATCTCTGAGGAGTTTGTCTCTGGAAAGTGCAATGTTTTTATTTTCTACCAGATAGAATAAAAGATCATATTCTTTTGGTGTAAGTTCAATCTTTACCCCGTCAACAGAAACGCTTCTGCCGGGAATGTCTATTGTAAGTCCGTCAAACTGCATGTTTGCCGAAGGCTCCGCCTTCGCGAAAGCGATGCTGCGGTTGAGTACCGCGTTTACACGGGCCATCAGTTCTTTTGGGCTGAATGGTTTTGTAACGTAGTCATCGATGCCCAGTTCAAAGCCAAAGAGTTTGTCGTACTCTTCGCTGCGGGCTGACATCATAATCACAGGGAAATTGCGTATCTTTTTTATCTCTTTGCAAGCAGAGTAACCGTCCAGTTTTGGCATCATGATATCCATGATGATAAGGTCGTAATCATTGAGTCTGCAGAGGGATACGGCTTCCATGCCGTCGGCGGCCTCAAAAACCTGATGGCCTTCGAATTCTGCGTATTCGCGGACTACTTCTCTGATGTTTTCTTCGTCATCTACTATGAGCAGTTTTGCCATAAGTAAGCCTCCCTTTTATCTCTAATCCATATATGTAGCTATAATATATCATGATTGTGAAGGTTCTGTGAGTTTTTTGTGAGAGGGGCCAAGGGCCGGGAAATATGTGATAAGATAACTTGGCGTACATTGATATACAGCACTTAGATGATACACAAGTTAAGTGGATCATATTGTCGATTATGTACAAAATATAGTGCATATAAAAAGTTTGACAAGGTATTGACAAGGATATTACTGTGTGATATTTTTAATAGTTCGCTTGTTGACGCAATCCTTTTTTTGGTATATAATCAAAAAAGACGGGGGTCGTGTCAATGTTTAAAATAGGTGAAAAAATCTCTTACCCGATGCACGGAGCTGGTGTCATCGTAGGTATAGAAGAACAGATAATTCTGGATCAAAAGAGAAGTTATTACGTACTCAGAATTTCCCATGGTGACATGAAGGTTATGGTGCCGGTGGCAAACTCTGTTGAAGTTGGCGTGCGCTATATTATTGACGAGTCTAAACTGCAGGCAGTTTTAGAGGTTCTCAGTTCAGAATCCACACCGATGGAAGGCAACTGGAACAAACGTAGCCGCGAAAACATGGATAAGCTCAAGACAGGTGATTTGTGTCTTGTAGCGGAGGTTGTAAGAAACCTCATGAGAAACGACCGTAAAAAGAAACTCTCTACAGGAGAGAAAAAGATCCTTGGCACAGCCATTGGATTACTCGTTAGTGAAATGGTGCTTGTTCGCGAAATGACCGCGAAAGAAGCTCAGGACCTCATAGAAACATCTGTATTTGCAGAAGCTTCTTAGAGGATATAAAAGAAGGGATTATCCCTTCAAAAATGCATAGTGTATCCATGCAGCATGGACAGGTGAGCATATGCTGACCCTGTCCGTGCTTTTGTGATATCATGCAAAAAATATTGAGGAAAGGAGGAAAAAGAAATGTTTAAAAGATTTTACAGAACTATTTTTACGCTTCTCGGCTTACTCTGCGGAACGGGTATTGCATTATTATTATCAAATCTTGTAGATGTGCTTCCGATAGAAAAAGATATTCCTATCTATGTCATGGCTATTGGTGCGGCAGTCTGCGTTATTTTATCCGGACTTATATTTTTTATTATCGCCCCTTCTGTTATGAGAAGTGCGGAGAAAGCAGCCGAAGAAATCGACTCAACACTGCAAAAACGCCCTTTACACGAAGTAATGGTAAGCATGGCAGGCCTTCTCATAGGTCTCGTGTTTGCTTTTCTGATCAGTAATCTCTGGGCGGGTATCAGTGAAAATGTACCTACTCTGGGTCTGGTTCTTTCTATTCTGGTATATGTATTCTTTGGATATATTGGTATGTACATCGCATCCAGAAAATCCGGCGAAATAGCACATATGCTTAAAGGCGCCATTTTCACAAAAGGTGTAGAACGCAGCCAGAAAAAGAAAACACCAAAGGAAACAATCGCCCCAAAGATTCTCGATACAAGCGTTATCATCGACGGCCGCATCGCGGACATCATGAAGACTGGTTTTATCGAAGGCAAGATTGTTATTCCTGAGTTTGTATTGGTAGAGCTCAGACACATTGCTGACTCTTCTGATGCTCTCAAGAGAAACAGAGGCAGAAGAGGTCTGGATATCCTCAACAAGATCCAGACTCAGTATGGCGTTGAGATTTACAACACTGACAATGAAAAATCAGTAAATCCTGATGCAGAAGTTGACGTTAAGCTTCTCGAGCTTGCAGCTGCCATGAAGGGCAAAGTCGTTACAAACGACTATAACCTCAACAAGGTTGCGCTTATTAAGGGCGTTGCAGTTCTCAACATCAACGAGCTTGCAAACACACTCAAGCCTGTAGTGCTTCCAGGTGAAGAAATGGAAGTAACTCCTATCAAGGAAGGTAAAGAGTACAGCCAGGCTCTTGCTTATCTTGACGACGGTACTATGATCGTAGTCGAAGATGGCAGACGTTTTATCAACGAAAATATCACTGTAGTAGTAACAAGTGTTCTCCAGACTTCTGCGGGTCGTATGATTTTCGCAAAGCCAAAGGACAGATATTAGGCTATGTTTAAAGATAAAAAGATAAGCGTTATTATTGCCGCCGCCGGATCCGCAAAGAGGATGGGCGGCGGCTTAAACAAACAATATATTGTACTGGACGGGATGCCTGTGCTGGCAAGGTCAGTTGATGTCTTTGAGAGAAATCCTCTTGTGGACGAGATTGTAATTGTAGTAAAGGCAGGCGAAGAAGAACGTTGCCGTAGCGAAATCGTAGAGGCCTATGGATTTAAAAAGGTGAGCTGCGTTATGGCTGGTGGCAGCGAGCGTCAGTATTCAGTAAGGGCGGCTCTGGCTGCTCTGGATCCTGAGTGCGGATATGTCCTGGTCCATGATGGAGCGCGACCGCTGGTTTCAGATGAGACTGTAGATGCGGTCATTTTTACGTGTATAGAGACTGGAGCAGCCGTCCCTGCGGTGCCGGTCAAGGATACGATAAAGGAAGTAGCGCTGGACATGGCTGGCGCGGCACCTGCAGGGGCAGGGGCCGACGTGCCGGACAAGGTTGGCGGACTGGTTGTGCTGGGCACGCCGGACCGGAGCCGCCTGAGAGCAGTGCAGACGCCTCAGGGGTTTGAAAAGGCGTTGCTGGATAAGGCCTACGGCCTTTTAGATGGTGACGACGGAGTCGTCGTGACTGATGATGCTTCTTTAGTGGAGGCATTGGGACATCCTGTTTCTGTAGTTGAGGGTGAGGAGAAAAATATCAAGATCACCACGCCTGCAGATGTAAAAAAGGCGGAGATTATGATGGGCGAAGTTAAAGTTGATATGATGCCTAGGGTTGGCATGGGTTACGATGTTCATGCTTTTGCTGAGGGTAGAAAGTGTATTCTCGGCGGGGTGGATATTCCTCATGAGAAGGGTCTTGCAGGGCATTCTGATGCTGACGTGCTGGTGCATGCTATTATGGATTCACTGCTGGGGGCTTGTGCGCTTGGCGATATCGGCAGACATTTCCCTGATACTGATCCGG
>JAFYUX010000122.1 GCA_017549385.1 Bacillota bacterium | reverse complement strand
GTAGGTTATATGATCGAAGGCGTGCAGGGGCTGTAGTGTTTTGATGTTGCGGCTTGCCGGTACGCAGAGTGGTAATAATATATGCAGAAGATTTTAAAACAGGGTGCGTGCATGTGTCACGTGGAAAGACTGGATGAGGGTCATTGCATTTCCGGGGTCAATTTTATGGCGACGGATTTTGATGCTTATGTCGATATAGTTTTTGACGTGCATACGTATGAGATAACTGATGCAAACTGGGCGATACACAGAGCGCCGGATATGGACAGACGTGGTCAGGGGAAGGCTACTATGATTATAGGGGATTCGGCTTTTCCTGCAGACGGCAGGCTGTCTGTGCGTATTATGCCGGATTATTCAAAGTGTACTGATTTTACAATGCCGCCTGGTGGCTGGTTTGATTACCCTCATCACAAGGACAAGCTTGAGGAAGTGTGTCCGGATGATGACAAGGTGAGGGCAAAAGTGGAAAAGGACGACGTTTCGCCTGAATGGAAAAAGGTGAGAGAACTTTTTCTCGAAGCAGTGCGTGGTGCCTTTCAGGCAGAGCTGTTTTTAGTTGAAGAACGTGGATGCAAGAGTCTTGCGGAACTTCAGGAAAGATGGCTTGAGGACAAAAATGCATACTGCAGACCGTACAATCCGCCGGATTTAGAACTGGCTCGTAAGTGGCCGCCGTTTATCGGGCTGTCCCAGCATTATCCGTTAAAAAACACATACAAAAAGTACATACAGTACGTGCAGTATGACGAAGGTGACGGTGTGGTAAGATCAGTCAGTCACTATAACGACAGCACTCACACTATGTCAGCCGAAATCAGATATGTGGTGGAAACCGGGGAAATTCTCGGTGTTGAAAATGATGTTCAGCGTGTGCCTTTCAGCATTTGTGCCGAAACAGAAGGTCGCAATCTGGACTGGTTTACAGGCGGAAATGTCTACCAGCTTGCCAAGCGCGATGTTGGCGGAGTCATCGGAGGACCTAGAGGATGTTTCCATATGCTTGATGTGATATGGTATGCTATAGAAAGTATTCAGGGGATTTAGGAATTGGATTATCGAAGTATTGGGATTAATAAAGGGTGAATTTAAATGGACGACAGAACTTTTAAGAAAAGATGTTTTTATGTGGCTGTTACGGCCGTAGCTACGTTTATAGCGTTGCTTGCAATATGGAATCTTGATGCGATTTTAGGCGCTGCCGGCACTGTTGTGGGTAAACTGCTCCACTATGTATCGCCGCTTATTTACGGCTTTATCATAGCGTATTTTATAAATATACCGGCGGCAAAGCTGGAAAGTGTGTTGAAGAATCGCAGCAAAGAAATTACGGAAAAGAAAGAACATGGCATCAGAGTGTTTGCTGTTGTGCTTTCCTATGTAGGACTTGTTGTACTTATCGTGGCGCTGCTGGTTAGTATCTATCTCATGATAGGTGGTCAGCTTTCGTCAAATACAGATATCCAGGAAATCGTTGAGTATATTATGGATTATCTGCTTAATATCGACTTTGGTGAACTTAATCTTGCCAGCAATCCTTCTGTACAGGAACTCTTTGACACTGCAAAGAACTGGGTTCAGGACAATCTGCTTTCAGGTATTTCTGATATTGGCAGCACTGTTTTAGACATCGGTGGAGCTGCTATTATCGGGGTTATCAGCTTTATCATCAGCCTTTACTTTGCTGTGGACTACGAAAAGCTGGTGGCAAGAATAAGTGCTGTTTATCTCAACACAGCAGGTCGTTTCTCTTTAGGGCGCAAGCTCTATCAGGTGGTAGCAGTTTTCGACAAGACTTTCAGGCAGTTCCTGAGAGGTCAGTTCCTGGAAGCTATGTGTGTTGCGGTTATGTCCTGTATAGCTCTTAAAATCGCCGGAGTCCAGTACTTTGTACTCATCGGTGTTATTGCCGGCATCTGCAATATGATTCCGTATGTTGGTCCTTGGATCGGTGCGGCTGTTGCAGCTGTAGTTTCAGTTCTTGGTGGCGGTTACATGACTGCAGTTTGGGCTATTGTGGCTATGATCGTGGTTCAGCAGATTGACAATCATCTCCTGGCTCCAAAGATCGTAGGTGACAGCGTTGGTCTCCACCCTGTTATGATCATGGTAATGCTCATCGTAGGCTCTGACATCGGCGGCCTTATAGGAATACTCCTTGCAGTACCAGTAGCGGCAACCATTAAAAATCTCTTTGAACTGCGCAAGGCTCGCAGAGATGCAGCTTTTGGGGCGGTAGTAGTCGAATCTGCAGATACATCTGACTACGACTCGACCGACGTATAAAAGAAAATCGAATCTTTGACTGATGTTTTTACAGAAAAGGTGAACTGCAATGAGTAAATTTGATATGAAAAATTCAAAAAGTTTTTCGATTGGATTGAATCTCAATGAAACTATAGAAGATTACGAGATTTTTTTGGATGAGTATGGCGGAATGATTTCCAGTATATATTTTTCGCCGCTGCTGGGTCGAAAGTTTTATTCTCGTACCGAACTGGAAGATGAATGTGACAAAGAAGATTCTTTATATAAATTGAAAAAACTGCTGGACAAGTTTAGAAGCAAGGGCATCAGAAGTGAGATGGCGGTAAACACATTTGGTCTTACCGAGGATGATATCGACTTGATTTGCCGTTTTACTACGGAAAATGAGATTGTTGTAGACGAAGTCGTCTGTCTGGCTCAGTATGGAAAACAGCTGAGAGATTTGTATCATAGGGCGGAAATAAAATACAGCTTTAATAATCCTAAGATCGACAGAGACGCTCTGGCTTATTTTGATACGGTAGTGGCAGGGAAAGAACTTTTGAGGGATAAAGCGGCAAGGCATGAACTTGTGGAAGCTGGAAAAGAAATAGTATTGCTGCTGAACAACGGCTGCACTTTTGCATGTCATTATCCTTGTGGAGATTCAGAATTTTGTGGAAAGATTCTGGATAAGAGTCTTAAGGAACATAATCTGGATTATCTGTATGCACAGCAGAGTTTTTTTCCGGAGGAACTGAAACGTCTGCTTGAGACAGATGAATATGCGTATAAATACCGTTTTAAAATATCAAACAGACCTCTGGGCCTTGAATTTACCCGTCAGGAACTG
>JAFYUX010000013.1 GCA_017549385.1 Bacillota bacterium | reverse complement strand
TGCTATGGGTACAGTAGACGTAGTATTTACAGCTCTTCCAAACGGTCTCGTTTTCGAACTTGCACAGATCGCACTTGAAAAGGGCGTTAAGATTATCGACTTCAGCGCAGACTTCAGACTTGATGATGCTGACGTATACGAAGAATGGTACAAGACAGAACACACTGCAAAGGATCTCATTCCTCAGCAGGTTTACGGTCTTCCAGAACTCTGGAGAGACAAGATCAAGGAAACTGATCTCATCGCAAATCCAGGTTGTTACACAACAGCAAGTATCCTCGCTATTTCAGCTCTCCTGAGAGAAGAAGGTCTTATCGATCCTGATCGCATCATCATCGACGCAAAGTCAGGTATCACAGGTGCCGGTCGTAAAAAAGATTACCCATACCTCTACACAGAAGCTGGGGAATCCATGAAGGCTTACGGTATCGCTCATCACAGACATACCCCAGAAATCGAACAGGAACTTTCAAAAGTTGCTGGCAGAGAAATCATGCTTCAGTTCACACCGCACCTCATCCCTATGAAGCGTGGTATCATGGCTACTATCTATGTAGATCTCCTCAAGGACGTAACAGAAGACGATCTCTATGCAATTTATGACAAGTGCTACGGCAGCGAACCTTTCGTTCGTATCCGTCGAGGTCTCTGCGAAACTAGATTCGTAGTAGGCACAAACTTCTGCGATATTAGTGTAAAGGTAGACAAGAGAACAAAGCGTGCTATCATCACATCATGCATCGATAACACAGTAAAGGGTGCTGCAGGTCAGGCTCTCCAGAACATGAATGTTGCTTTCGGACTCCCAGAAACTGTTGGTCTCAAGAACCTCCACATCATCGCACCGTAAATCACGAAAAGAAATTATGCAGATAATAAAGAAACGACTCAGGTAATCCTGGGTCGTTTTATTTTTAAATATAAATCCTCACATGATTTAAATTGATCATGTTTGTCTGCGCCGTTGCGATGAGCTGGCCAGCTTCGTTTTTAGCCTCAGCGCTCATGGAGAGGACGTTTTTACCTGCTGTGATGATATGGGAAGTAACGATGATTTTATCAACGCCTTCCGGCACAGCTTTGTGGTAGTTTACTGAAAGATTTGTTGTGGAGAGCGGAGCTGTGCCACCTGTAGCAACAAAGCTGAAAAGTCCGAAAGTATCATCTATAAATGAAGCCAAAACACCGCCCTGGAGTATGTGGCCGCCGTTTCTGTACTCTGGCTTGATAGTGAATTCCAGAGTAAGATCGCCTTTTTCTGTGTATTCGATAAAGCGTGTGCCGTGATCAGCTACAGTAGGGTGTGTCTGTTTAAGCTCTTCTATAGGTGAGTTTAATATTTCAATGATCATTTTTCTTACATCAGCATTTGTCATATGTGTGAAACCTTTCATTATATATACTTTTTCAGACTATTTCTTTTTAATGTACATCTTGTCAATCTCGTCCATAGTGAGGAGATTTTTAATAGTAAGCATACGGTCTTCGCAGATCATATATGAATGTGTAGTGCCACCCTTTGGAATAGATACGGAACCAGGGTTGGCATAATAGTAATCACCGCAGTCAGCCAGCATTGAAATGTGAGTGTGACCGTTGAGAAGAACATCAAACTCAACAAATGGAGGCGGATTATCAGGGCTATAATGATGACCGTGTGTGGCAAAGAGTTTAATACCATCTGCTTCTACGATCTCATAAGTGTTCATGAGAGGGAAGTTGAGTACCATCTGATCTACTTCTGAATCGCAGTTGCCTCTTACTGCAGAAATTTCGTCCTTGAGGTCATTGAGAATCTCCATAGTACGTTTTGTATCGTAATCGTTTGGGAGATTGTTTCTAGGACCGTGGTAGAGAATATCCCCGAGCAGCAGAATCTTATCTGGAACTTCATTTTTATATGCTTCTAAAAATGCTTCGCAGAACTCGGCGGAGCCGTGGATATCTGAAGCGATCATTATCTTCATTTTTATTACCTCATGCTTTCTATGTTAAATATTCTTTCTATTATATATGTAAAAATTTGCGTTGTGGCGTACGTTACCAGCGAGGCTCGAGATTGACTTCCTGAAGGAGGTTTGTCAGCACTATTTCAGTAAGGGCTTTTGATGAGCCTTTGTTTGTAAACTCGGCAGATATCTGCAGATGCTGAACGGGATTCAAGTCCAGAGTAGGTAATGGATAACCGGCTTTGAAAAGCTCGTAGCTCATACAGACATAAGCAAGTGTGTCGCTGTGTTGTGAATAAGGCCAGATAGCCATAATCATATCGTGGGTACGGATGGCACCTTCTATTTTGTCGGCCTGATGATCATCAGATGAAATCTCCAGTTCGCATGCTCTCAGCAGCTGAGGTATACGAGCAGGACCCGGCGCAGGATAAACCATCTCGTCTACAAAATGAACTCTGTCTCTATATGGAACCGGCGTAGAAGCATCCATGATAATCTGGTGCAGTCTACCGATAGTCTTTATATCCAGATTTGTGTCAAAACCGGCCATGTACTCAAACTCGGAGTAGAGGCTGCGGCATATTTCCGTGAGCTGATAGTCGCTGACTGTGGCTTCGCGGATATTCTGACCTTCTATCATAGCTAAAATCCTGTCGGAAGAAAGAGGACATCCATATAAACGAATAACAGAAGTCATCCATCTATCAATATTGGATGTCTGCATAGCTGCCGCTATGTCGGAAGGCATATTTTTAAGTTTTGTCATCTGATTTTCAAGGTCTTGAAGAAGGTGTTTCATTGTTAAAAACTCCGTTAGACGTATTTAGTATCAATTATTAGCTGTTTCATATATATCATAATATATAAACGGTGGGTAAAAAGCAGGTTTTTTAGGTATTTTTTCATGTATACATAATACTTGATAAAAATTTTGGAAGAAAATGAGAAAAATTTCTAAAATCATGGTGATTTTGTAGTGTTTTTAACTAGATTGCTGAACCTTTGACAAGGGGTATAACCGCAAATAAACGTGAAATAGCGACTTGTTTTGACTTTCAAAGTAAAAAAATGTGTTGTAAAAACCGACAAAACTAGTTGTTAACACCAATGGAAAAAGCTGTATCGTTTGTAAAACAATTTTTTTGAAAATGGCAAAAATGCTGTGATTTGAACGTTTGTAGCCATTGTGTCAATTAGCAATATTTGCAAATAAAATATGGTTGCAAAGTGCTTTTTTGGATGATTGTATACGATTCAAAACGTTGATTTTAATGGGTTTGAAGATGATTGTTAAATAATTGTTTAAGTCTGAAAATTTGACAGGTGGCAAGTATTTGTGATATTCTATCATCGGTAAGTGAGGGAATGCGCTTGTTCCAAGAAAAAGGTTCCTCCAGCAGTGCGGGTAGTTTTACTACCGTACATATATAACAAGGAACTACAATGGATCATACGGAAATCAGGAGACACTTCTGGAAGATCCCGGCGAACAACAATTCTCACATGGACCACTAACTTAAAATCAAGGTCGTGTGGATAGTGACTTTGAGATAATTAGTTTTTAGTTTTTTCTAGCATTTATTTTCAGGAGGAAAATATGGCAAAAAAATTTGATAAGGTGAACTCAATCGAATCATTCGAAGCTAAATTAGCTGAAGTTCGCAAGGCTCAGGAAATTTACGCAAAGTTTACTCAGGAACAGGTTGACGCAATCTGCTTCGCTGCTGCAAACGCTGCAAACCAGGCAAGAATCCCACTCGCAAAGATGGCTAACGCTGAAACTGGTATGGGTATCGTAGAAGATAAGGTTATCAAGAACAACTACGCTGCTGAACACGTACACAACTACTTCAGACACGCTAAGACTTGCGGTGTAATCGAAGAAAACAAGGCTGCTGGTACAAAGAGAATCGCAGAACCTGTAGGTGTTGTAGGTGCTATCACTCCAACAACAAACCCAACTTCTACAACTATCTTTAAGATCCTCATCTGCTTAAAGACAAGAAACGCTATCATCGTTTCTCCACACCCAGGTGCTAAGAACTCTTCTGTAGAAGCTGCTAAGATCATGAACGAAGCTGCTATCAAGGCAGGTATGCCAGAAGGCGTTATCGCTTGGATCGACGAACCTTCACTCGAACTCTCTGCAGTATTCATGAAGGCTGTTGACCTCGTAATCGCTACTGGTGGTGAAGCTATGGTAAGAGCTGCTTACTCTTCTGGTACTCCATCACTCGGCGTAGGTCCTGGTAACTGTAACGTAATCATCGACGAAACAGCTGACATCAAGACAGCTATCGCATCTATCATCCACTCTAAGACATTCGATAACGGTGTTATCTGTGCTTCTGAACAGCACATCACAGTTGTTGAAAGCATCTACAAGGATGTTAAGAAGCTTATGCAGGAAAGCAGATGCTACTTCTTATCTCCAGCTGAAGCTAAGAAGGTTGCTGATGTATTCTTCAATGCTGCTACACACGGCGTAAAGGCTCAGGCTGTTGGTAAGTCTGCTATGGTTCTCGCTGAAATGGCTGGCGTTAAGGTTCCAGAAGGCACTAAGGTTCTCGTAGCTGAAACAGCTGACACAAGCCACGACAACGCTTGGGCTAACGAAAAGCTTTGCCCAGTTCTCGGTATGTTCAAGGCTAAGAACTTCGACGAAGCTCTCGCTATCTGCGACAAGCTCGTATACGAAGGTGGTCCTGGTCACACTGGTGCGATGTATGTTAACCCTAAGGAAACTGAAAAGATCGAAAAGTTCTACAGCACTGTAAAGGCTGGTCGTCTTATCATTAATACTCCTACAGCTCACGGTGGTATCGGTGACCTCTACAACTTCGACATCGCTCCATCACTCACACTCGGACCTGGTTCTTGGGGTGGTTCTTCTGTAACAGGTCAGGTTAACTTCGAACACCTCCTCAACATCAAGATTGTAGCTGAAAGGAGAGAAAATATGCTCTGGTTAAGAGTACCACCTAAAGTATACTTCAAGAAGGGCTGTACTCCAGTTGCCCTCAAGGAATTCAAGGATGAATATAACTTCAAGAAGTGCTTCATCGTAACTGACGCTAACCTCTTCAAGCTCGGTATCCACGAACCAGCTGCTAGACAGTTAGAAGAAATGGGCATCCAGGTATCTTACTTCTACGGTATCGAAGTTGACCCTAAGATTCAGGACTGCATGAAGGGTCTCCCTGATATGGATGCATTCCAGCCAGACGTAATCTTAGCTATCGGTGGTGGTTCTGCTATCGATACAGCAAAGATGATGTGGTTACTCTACGAAGCTCCAGAATACAGAACAAGATGGTTAGACCTCGCTACTGTATTTATCGATATCAGAAAGAGAGTAGGTTTCTTCCCTAAGCTCGGTAAGAAGGCTAAGCTCGTATGTATCCCAACAACAGCTGGTACAGGTTCTGAAGTAACTCCATTCACAATCATCTCTGACGCTGAAACTGGTTACAAGTGGCCTATCGCTGACTACGAAATCCTCCCAGAAATGGCTATCGTAGACGCTGACTACATGATGAACATGCCACCATCAGTAACAAGAGCTTCTGGTTATGACGTATTAACTCACGCTACTGAAGCCTACGTTTCACTCTTAGCTTCTGACTACACTAACGGTATGGCTCTTACAGCTATCAAGATGGTATTCGATTACCTCCCAAGAGCTTACAAGAACGGTGCAGAAGACGAAGAAGCTAGAATCAAGATGGCTGACGCTTCTTGCTTAGCTGGTATCGCATTCGCTAACGCATTCCTCGGTATCAACCACTCACTCGCTCACAAGCTCGGTGGTTACCACCACTTACCACACGGTACTGCAAACGCTGTACTCTACACAGAAATCTGTAAGTACAACGCTCAGAGAGTTCCTACTAAGATGGGTACATTCTCTCAGTACAAGTATCCACAGGCATTCGAAAGATATGTTGAAATCGGTGAATTCTGTGGCTTCAAGGGTAAGACTGATGAAGAAACATTCGACAACTTCATCAAGGCTGCTAACGACCTCAAGAGAGCTATCGACGTTCCAATGAGCATCAAGGAATACGGTATCGCAGAAGCTGACTTCATGGCTACTCTCGACGAAATGGTTGAAAACGCATTCAACGACCAGTGCACAGGCGGTAACCCTGTATATCCACTCTTCTCTGAAATCAAGGAAATCTACCTCAGAGCTTACTGGGGCGAAGAATATGATGCAAAGGTTAAGAAGTAATTTAGCTTCATAACTTAAACATCATAGTCAGTGGATAACTGAAAATAAATAAAATCGAGCCGGTACTCCGGTACCGGCTCGTTTAATATCTTTTTGATATTAACCAAACACACAAACAAACAAATGAGAGTCACCTTGGTTTTTCAAGGTGACTTTTTTATATTATGTAAAAATATTTTGAGTCATTGATTATCAGAATCGGTAAGTCAGTGGTTTTAAAAGGTTGTATAGTCTGTATCTGATGTGTTATGCTGAATGTATTAAATCTGAAAACAAAAGGAGATAGAGACGTGGAATATAAGGATGGCGTATATAATATAGGTGTTAATGTATCAGGTGGGGATGATTCTGTACAGATTCAGAATCCTACATCTTGTGAGATAAAAGATGGTGAGATGACTGCTACAGTTATCTGGAAAGATTCTGATATTGATACAATGATCGTAAATGATGTTGAGTACACTCCTGTAAAGGATAACGGAAGCCCTACATTTAAGATTTCTGTTCCAGAACTGGACAAAGACATTGCAGTACACACAGAGACTGTTGCGGGTACACAGGTGGCAAAAGAAGATTACACACTTCACTTTAAGTCCAACACACTGACTAAACTTAATGGCAGCTTTTTATCATCAGAACTTGTAGCGATTGTTCTGGTGCTGGCATTAGTGGGTGTCGGTGAAAGATTTATCAGTACTTTTATCAGATCAAAAAGAGGTGGTTCATCAAATGGTGATAACGGAGTTATCGAAAGTGATGGACGCGTTGTAGATGACGAAGAATAAAATAAGGCTGTTGCATATAGTGCAACAGCCTTTGTTGTTTTTTGTTTTATTCGATTTCGATGAGGTAAGCCTTAGCGTCAGAAAGCATTTTGTTTACGCTTTCGAATGAAGTAGAACCTTCTGACTTCTTTGCCTTTACGCAAGCGCGGAGGTCGATGTTTTCGTAGATGTCAGGACCAAACTTTGGTGAGAAGTCCTGAAGCTGCTGAAGTGAAAGCTCTTCAATAGCCTTGCCGTGGTTGATACAGTAGAGAACAATCTGACCGATGATTTCGTGGCATTCTCTGAAAGGAACGCCCTTTGATACCAGGTAGTCAGCTGCGTCAGTAGCGTTCATAAAGCCGCTCTTTGCTGCCTGTTCCATGATATCAGTATTGAGAGTCATAGTGTCAAGCATGTCTGCAAAGATGTTGATGCAGGCACGGAGTGTTTCTGCTGCGTCGAATACAGGTGGTTTGTCTTCCTGCATGTCCTTGTTGTAGGCGAGAGGGAGACCCTTCATCAGTGTGAAGAGAGTGATCATATCGCCATATACACGACCAGTCTTGCCTCTGATGAGCTCTGCCATATCAGGGTTTTTCTTCTGTGGCATGATGCTTGAGCCTGTGCTGTAAGCGTCATCGATTTCGATGAACTTAAACTCAGTGCTGCTCCAGATGATGAGCTCTTCGCAGAATCTGCTGAGGTGCATCATACAGATAGATGCGTTGCTGAGGAACTCGAGAGCAAAGTCTCTGTCTGATACAGCGTCCATAGCGTTTTCTACGATGCCGGCGAAACCGAGCTGTTCAGCGAGGAATCTACGGTCTGTGTTGTATGTTGTACCTGCAAGGGCACCAGAACCTAATGGGAGATAGTCCATACGGTCGATACAGTCACAGAAACGGCTGTAGTCTCTCTTGAACATATGGAAATATGCCATGAAGTGGTATGCAGGTGTTACAGGCTGTGCTCTCTGAAGGTGAGTGTAGCCTGGCATGATTGAATCTTTGTGCTTGTCAGCGATCTCGTAGATAGAGTTGAGAAGTCTCTTGAGGTCATCTAATACAGAGATAGCAGCTTCTTTTGTCCAGAGTCTGAAGTCTACAGCAACCTGGTCGTTACGGCTGCGGGCAGTGTGAAGTCTCTTGCCTGGTTCGCCGATACGTTCTGTGAGGATGCTTTCGATGTTCATGTGGATATCTTCGTTTTCGATAGTGAACTCGATTTTGCCCGCTTCGATGTCAGCAAGAATCTCTGCAAGTCCTGCATCGATAGCAGCGGCATCATCCTGTGAGATGATGCCCTGCTTTGCTAACATAGCTGCGTGGGCTCTGCTACCCGCGATATCCTGTCTGTACATCTTCTGGTCGAAATCTATAGATGCGTTGAATTCTGTAGCGGATTTGCTTTCACTCTTTGTGAAACGTCCGCCCCATAATTTTTTAGACATGAATAATCTCCTATTCAGTGTACTTTGAAGGAATGTTGTTTTCCTTGCAGTTGATAGCTCTGATCTTCATTGGGAGAGAGAAGAGGTTGATGAAGCCTTCTGCGTCTGCCTGGTTGTAAACGTCGTCTTCGCCGAATGTAGCAAAGTTTTCGTTGAAGAGAGAGTACTTAGACTTTGATGCAACAGGAGTAGCGCTGCCCTTGTAGAGCTTCATACGAACTACGCCAGTAACAACGTCCTGAGTAGAGTCAACGAATGCATCGAGAGCGTCCTTTAATGGTGTGAACCAGAGACCGTCGTATACTAACTGCGCATACTTGAGAGCAACCTGATTTTTGAAGTTCATAGTGTCTCTGTCGAGAACGAGCTTTTCGAGAGTCTGGTGAGCCTTGAAGAGGATTGTACCACCAGGTGTTTCGTAAACGCCTCTAGACTTCATACCTACGAGACGGTTTTCGATGATGTCGATAGTACCAACACCGTTGTCGCCACCCATCTTGTTGAGTACAGTGAGGAGTTCAACAGGGTTCATGTCCTTGCCGTCTAAAGCAACAGGGCAACCCTTGTCGAATGTGATTTCTACAAATGTAGGAGCGTCAGGAGCGTTTTCTGGAGTTACGCTCATAACGTGGATGTCATCCATGTGTTCGTTCCATGGCTCTTCTAAGTTGCCGCCTTCGTGTGAGATATGCCAGATGTTCTGGTCACGGCTGTAAATCTTCTTAAGAGTCTGAGAAATTGGAATGTTGTGAGCTTCTGCGTAAGCGATGCAGTCTTCTCTTGACTTGAGATCCCATTCTCTCCATGGAGCGATGATCTTGAGTTCTGGAGCCATAGCGTGGATGCTTGATTCGAAACGAACCTGGTCGTTACCCTTACCAGTGCAACCGTGAGCGATAGCAACAGCGCCTTCTGCCTTAGCGATCTTTACGAGTTCCTTTGCGATGAGAGGACGAGCGAAAGATGTACCTAAGAGATAGTCATTTTCATAAATAGCGCCAGCCTTGAGTGTAGGCCAGATATAATCTGTAACGAGTTCTTCTGTAACGTCGATGATGTAAGCCTTTTCTGCGCCAGTAGCATAAGCCTTCTTTTCGATAGCGTCGAAATCTTCTTCCTGACCAACGTTTACGCAAACTGCGATTACTTCGTAATCATGGTGTTCTTTGAGCCATGTGAGAATTACTGATGTGTCGAGACCGCCTGAATAAGCGAGTACTGCTTTTTCTTTTGCCATTTGTCTTTTCCTCCGTGTAATAACATAAATATAGTCATATCGGTCTGAACCGATTAAAAATCGTCTGAAACCGGTATAAGCAAAATAACAGAAATAGTATATCATACACAAGTGTAACATTCAACAGAAACGTTTATATTTATGCATAAAAATTCATAATTATGCACAAATACAGTGTTTATGCACCACTTATGCAGAATATGGTAAAAAACCCGCAAACCCGCAAACCCGCATGATGAAAGGTGGGGAAACGCAGCATTTACATTGATATTTAAAACTTATATAATATATTAGATAACTAGAAAACGGAGGAGTACAGTGAATAACTCTACATCTATATATAAAAAAGTTCTCTCTATTTTAGGAGATGAAAACCGTATAAAAACAGGCGAGCCTCTCAGTGCTCATACAACTTTCCGTGTTGGTGGACCGGCTGATCTCATGGTTATGCCAGCCACAAAAGAAGAGATTATAAAACTCATAGATCTCTTCCAGACGGAAAACATAAAATATATCATCCTTGGTAACGGCTCAAATGTTCTCGTATCAGACGCCGGCTACAGAGGTGCCGTTATTCAGATCGGCAACGCTATGTCTTACGTAAACCGTGAGGACAAAAAGATTACAGCCGGCGCAGGCACTATTCTTTCTGCAGTTTCATCTGAGGCTGCGAAAGCTTCGCTTACAGGAATGGAATTTGCATCCGGGATTCCTGGCAGCATCGGTGGCGCAGTTTTTATGAACGCAGGTGCTTACGGCGGTGAAATGTCACAGGTTGTTACAGCTGTTACTGCAGTGCTGCCGGACGGCAGCGTAAAGCGCTTTACTAAGGATGAAGGCTTTGATTTTGGCTACAGACATAGTGTATTCTGTGACAATGGAGCTGTTATCGTAGAAGTTGAAGTAGAACTGAAACCTGGCGTTTCAGAAGAAATTTACGCATATACAAAAGAACTTACTCGTCGCAGGGTGGAAAAGCAGCCCCTGAGCTTCCCAAGCGCAGGCAGCACATTTAAGAGACCTGAGGGGCATTTTGCAGGAAAGCTAATCGAGGATTCCGGTTGTAAGGGTCTCAGTGTGGGCGGAGCCCTTGTGTCTCCAAAGCATGCGGGATTCATCGTAAATAATGGTGGTGCTACTGCAAAGGATATTCTCAACCTCATCAAGCTGGTGCAGATGAGAGTAAAGGACGAGTTTGGGGTAGATATGGAAACAGAAGTAAGGATTATAGGGGAATAATTTAGGAGAAAACTATGTATGACAGACTGAAATTTGACTGGCATACTCACACTGTGTATTCTCACGGCAAAGGGACTATTGAGGAAAATGTGGAGACAGCCAGAGCTCGCGGTCTTGAGTCTATAGCGATTACAGACCATGGTCCGGGGCATTTCGGATACGGCTTCAGACGTTCCGATATTTCAAAAATGAGAGCTGAGATAGACAGGCTCAACGAAAAATATGACGATATAAAGATCTACATGTCAGTAGAAGCAAATATTATAAATCCATCAGGTATGCTTGATGTGAGACCAGAGGAGATAGAGCTTTACGATTTTATCATTGCAGGTTATCACTTCGGGACTATCGGAGAAAATATGCCGGCGTCACTTTCGCTGCATGCCAGAAATCTTGCGGGATCACGTCTCGGAAGATATTCGGACAAGCTTATACAGACAAACACAGAAATCGTTGTAAATTCTTTAAAAAACAACAAAATCGTAACGCTGACTCATCCTGGAGACAAAGGCAAAGTTGATCTGGACGAGGTGTTTAAGACATGCGAAAAGACAGGCACTTATCTGGAGATCAGTGACCGTCACAGACAGCTTACGACAGAAGAGATAAAGCTCGCTGCAAAATATGACGTAATGTTTATTGCCGGCAGCGATGCACACCGTTCAGCAATGGTAGGTTCGTGCCAGAGAGCTCTGGAAAAGATCAGAGCGGCAGGACTTGATCCGGCGAGGGTGGTTAACCTTGCATAAGGAGGTGCGATTTTATGCAGGTGCTTATAGTTACAGGACTTTCAGGAGCAGGCAAGAGTAATGCCATGAGATATCTCGAGGATATGGGTTATTACTGCATCGATAATATGCCGCCGGCTCTTATTCAATCGTTTTTAAATCTTCAGCAGCAGAACAGACTTGATTTGGAAAAAGCGGCTTTTGTTATGGATACCCGAAGCAAAGGCTTTGTGCAGGATTTTGAAAATGTTCTCAAAGAATTAAAAGCTTTAGATGATGACTCAAAACTGCTTTTCCTCGAAGCTTCTGATGAGACACTGCTTCGCAGATATAAGGAAACGCGCAGAGTACATCCGCTTAGTGAAAACGGCACTGCCAGTGAAGGTATTGCAAAAGAACGCAAACTCATGGGCAAGGTACGTAAAAATGCGGATTACATTATAGATACGACCAGCCTCAGACCTATGGATCTTCAGAATAAGATCAGAGAAGTGCTGGCACCGGAAAAAAAGGACGAGATTTTTGGCCTTACATTCCAGTCCTTTGGATATAAGCACGGTATGTTAGCTGATGCAGACATTGTTTTTGATGTGAGATTTATTCCAAATCCATACTACATCAAGAGTCTTAAGGATCTGACTGGCAACAACAAAAAGGTACGCGAATACGTTATGAAATTTGCGGAAACAAAAGAGTTTGTAAAAAAAGTAGATGATATGATTCAATATCTCATACCATATTACATGAAGCAGGGAAAGCAACACCTCGTGGTAGCCTTTGGTTGCACAGGCGGTCAGCACAGATCTGTTTCTATGGCAAACGAACTTTCAGAAATGTATAGAGAAAAGGGCAGAAATGTAAAGACTGTCCATCGTGATATAGTGAAACGATAATACGAGCAAAAATAATAATAAAACGGAAAATAAGAAATGAGTGTAAATAGTAATAATCCCGTTTATGGCAGAAGAGGATTTGGTCCTCGTATAGTCGTAATCGGAGGAGGAACAGGACTTTCAGTAATCCTGAGAGGACTGAAAAAAGTCAGCACAAACATATCGGCAATTGTTACTGTGGCTTATGATGGTGGCGGATCAGGGATGATTCGTGACTAACTTGGTATGCTTCCGCCAGGGGATGTGCGTAACTGCATCATGGCTCTGGCTGATCAGGAAGAAACCATGAACAAACTTTTTCAGTACAGATTTTCAGAAGGCAGACTCAGCGGCCAGAACTTCGGCAATATCATGATTGCTGCCCTCACAGATATCGTAGGTGACTTTGAGCTTGCAGTAGAAAAGCTTCATGATATCCTGCGTATTAAAGGTCATGTTATACCAGTGACAGATTCTGACGTAAAACTGTGCGCAAGACTAAAAAATCACACTATAGTAAAGGGTGAATCCAGGATTCCAGATGCCGTAAGAGAGGCAAACAGCCCTATAGAAGACGTTTTTCTGGAGCCTTCAGATGTAACTGCACTGCCAAGAGCTATTGAGGCTATAAAGGCAGCAGATATCATAGTTTTAGGCCCGGGCAGCTTATACAGCAGTATTATTCCAAATCTACTGGTGGGAGGCATCGCAGATGCCATCCGTAAAGCTGGAGGCATGAAAGTGCTGGTATGTAACGTAATGACACAGATAGGCGAAACAGACGACTATTCTGTTGCAGAGTTTGCAAAGGCAGTAGAAAAATATCTTGGCAAAAATGTTATCGAGTACATACTGGTAAACAATCAGATCTGTACAGCAGAAGAACTCCGTCCATATTTTGAACAGGGTACAAGACAGATGTGCGCTACAAAAGAGGATCGCAAAGAACTTGCCGAGATGGGTATTACAGTAATAGAAAATTCAATGATTCGTTCAGGCGACGGATATATTAGACACGATGCTGAACGCATCAGCAATATTCTTATGACCATTTTTCATCAGGCATAAGTAGAAAAAATCTGGGGATACCCGGGAGCGACGGCTCGCCAGAGTATCCCCATAATTGTCTTAAACGGCTATACGGTGACTAGGATCTCTTTTTGAATGTAGCACATTCTGTTTCGGCAGAACAGGTACAGGCACAAAGAGCGCCAGCCTGACTTTCCACTTTGATAGAGTCTGCTGTGCAGTAGTCTTTTGAGTTGTAAACACATTCATCGACTTTGCATTTTACAGTAGTAGATGTTTTATTCATATATTCACCTTTACCTTTCGTGGCAGATAGATTTTACGACGGCGAGTCTGCCATGCTCAACCGGTCCGTATATATGATTATCAGAGAAAGAAAATTTATGCACCGGCATCACAACGGAAATGGAGGATGACATGTCATTTTCTTCAGAAACTAAAAAAGAACTGGCACAGGTGGCGCCTGATAAAAAGTGCTGCATGCTTGCTGAGATTGCCGGCTTTGCCCGTATGAACGGTTCCATACGTCTCATTGGTGGCGGCCGAATGAGTGTATCCCTCACATCAGAAGATCCGGCAACTGCAAGACACTTCAAAAAGCTTCTTCAGGCGTATTTTGACACAAGCACCAGCCTTGATATATACCAGGGTGCTGCCTTCACAAAAGGCAAAAAATATCGTATTACATTTGATGACAGTATCGTTGGTGAACAGATGCTGCGAGAAGTCGGCCTCATGACTGTACAGGAAGGCAGCAACGTTCTCGTAGAAGGTATCCCTTCAGAAATTATCAGAAAAAAATGCTGCAAGCGTGCGTATCTCAGAGGTATGTTCCTTGCCAGCGGTTCCATCAACCACCCGGAAAAGGGTTACCACATGGAAATCGTCTGCAAAAACCAGTATATCGGTGCAGATCTTAGAAAGCTCATGAACTCATTTGATCTCAATGCAAAGATTTCTGAGCGCAAAAACACATATGTAGTATACGTAAAAGAAAGCGAAAAAATCGTAGACTTTATGAATATAGCAGGAGCTCATCAGCAGCTTCTGACATTTGAGGACGTTCGTATCGTAAAGAGTCTTCGTAACACTACAAACCGCATCAACAACTGCGAAAACGCAAACATCGACAAGGCGGTAAACGCGGCGGCAAAACAGGTGGAGGACATCAGACTCATCGAAGAACGCATGGGTCTTGGCAATCTCCAGGAAAAGCTTAGAGTTGTTGCAGAGCTCCGTCTTGAAAATCCGGATCTGCCATTAAAAGATTTGGCAGAGCTCACAGATCCACCTGTAAGCAAAAGCGGTGTAAACCACAGACTCAAAAAACTCAGTGAACTGGCAGAAAAAATCCGACAGGAAGGTATAGTATATGCCAAAGAATAATGCAGAGAAAAAGACTGTTGCGGTTATCGGTGCAGGTGCATCGGGCCTTATGGCGGCACTTCAGGCGGCTAAGGCAGGCGCAAGAGTCATCATCATAGACGGCAACGAAAAAGCCGGCAAAAAGATATATGCCACAGGCAACGGTCGATGCAACTTTACAAACCGCAAGTGCGACGGCTCCGCCGACGCCCTGCGCGCTCATTTCAATGAGAGCGCTGCAGAGTTTGCAATGGATACAATGAGCAGTTTTACTGCTGATGACTGCATAGCTTTTTTTAAGGAGCAGGGTGTCCTTGTAAGAGAGGAAAGTGAAGGCAGATGCTATCCGTATTCTGGACAGGCTCAGGCTATTGTAGAGGCACTGACTTCGGGATGCGAGGCGGCTGGCGTTGAGTTTGTGCTGGGGGATAGAGCTGTGGATGTTGCTGGTGGTGGCGCGGCTGTGGGCTGCGGCCTGGCTAAAGATGGCGGGTTTGCGGTGGTTTGCGAGTCCGGCAGAAACATCCTCTGCGACAGGGTTGTAATCGCTTGCGGCGGCCGAGCTGGGTTAAAGTTTGGCAGCACTGGCGACGGTTATGGTTTTGCTAAGAAGTTTGGTCACAGTCTTGTGCCGCCAAAGCCTGCTCTTGTGGCGGCTGAGTCAGAAGACTGGTTTATGTCTGATCTCAAGGGTGTGAGAGCGTCGGCAGTGGTGCGTCTCAGACTTGATGACGGAGTCATCGCAGAAGACAAGGGTGAGGTTCAGTTTACAGGTACCGGTGTTTCAGGCATTTGTGTATTTGATCTTTCAAGATTTATGGATGCACCTCGTCCAAAGAAAAAGAAAAAGTCAGGCAAAAAATCAGATGTTCCTGAAGTACCTGAAAAGAAATATACGGTAGTTATTGATCTTGTGCCGGAGATGGATGTAAAGGGTCTCATGAAACTCCTGAGAGGCTGGGCTGTAAAGTATTGCAGCACGGATGAAAAGGGGCATGTTTATGGTGAGATTTCCGGAGCAGATCTGGAGCATATGATTGCAGGTATCGTAAATAGAAAGCTTGCGGGAGTTATTGCGGCTCTTGCAGTAGAAGATGAAGTCACTGGAGAAAAGTTTACAGAGGTAAACAAGCTCATAGGTCGTTCTGTAATGATGCTCAAGGGACTTAAGGTTTCTGTGGCATCTACAAAGGGCTGGGATGATGCCCAGACTACTAGCGGCGGTGTGAGATGTGACGAAGTTGACAGTGTGACTATGGAATCAAAGCTGGCAAAGGGTATTTATCTTTGCGGTGAGGTTCTTGATGTTGACGGCAGATGCGGTGGCTACAATCTCCAGTGGGCCTGGGCATCAGGTTATGCGGCAGGCACAAACGTGGCAAAATAGCGGCGTCATACTTTAAGCACGAAAGCTGCAGAGGCAGCAGGAGTATGAAATGTTAAGAATAAATCAGATAAAACTCAGAGCGGGTGAACCGGTTTCTCTGATTCCAGAAAAGATAGGAAAGGCGTTAAAAATCAAAAACTTTCAGCCTGTTTCCTGGCGTATCGTAAAGGAATCAACAGATGCCAGACACAAGCCGGATATCAGTTTCATATACACGGTAGATTTTACTGTAGAAAACGAAGATAAGCTTTTTCAGAAGGTTTCTCGCATAAAAGGAATCAGTATATCTATGGTAAAAGACGAGACTTACAGCCTGCCACAGGTTCCTGCAGAGCTTGTTGATATGGTAGGCAGAGATGAGGAGATGCGTCCTGTTATCGTAGGTTTCGGTCCATGCGGTATGTTTGCGGGGCTTATGCTGGCCCAGGCTGGTCTAAGACCTATTGTCCTCGAGAGAGGTCGTAAAGTAGAGGAACGTACTCGTGACGTTGAGCATTTCTGGGCTACTGGGGAACTGGATACTTCTTCTAATGTTCAGTTTGGCGAAGGAGGTGCAGGTACATTCTCTGACGGCAAGCTTACTACAGGTATAAAAGATCCCCGTATCAGAAAAGTAAACGAAGAATTTATCGCTGCAGGTGCTGATCCTTCTATCGGCTACAGACAGATGCCTCATATCGGTACTGACGTCCTGCGTGTGGTGGTTAAAAATATCAGAGAACAGATTATAAGTCTCGGTGGCGAAATCCGTTTCTCTTCTCAGGTGACAGGCCTTGTTTTAGACGAAATAAATCCTGCAGAAGCGAACCTTCCAGGTACAATTGTGCCGGATGATGAGGGTAATATAGCTTATCCGGACCGAACAAAACAACTTAAGGCTGTAGTGGTAAACGGTACAGATACTATTGAGTGTCGCATTGCAGTTTTTGCTCTTGGCAACAGCGCAAGAGATACTTTCAGACTGCTCAACGAAGCAGGCATTTCTATGACACCAAAGCCGTTTTCTGTAGGTGTTCGTATTGAACATCCTCAGATTATGATTAACGAATCTCAGTATGGTGTAGGAGCAAATGACTCAGAAGGTCGTCTCGGTGCTGCAGCTTATAAACTTTCTCATCACTGTGAAAACGGCAGAGGCGTATATACTTTCTGCATGTGTCCTGGTGGTGTTGTAGTAGGTGCTGCATCAGAAGAAAACCGCGTTGTTACAAACGGTATGAGCTACTTTGCCCGTGACGGAGAAAATGCAAACAGTGCTCTTCTCGTAGGTATTGATCACAACGACTTTAATGATCCTGATAATGTACTAGCAGGCATTGAGTTCCAGGAACTCTTAGAGTCAGAGGCGTACAAGCTGGGCGGTGGAGGATATTTTGCTCCGGCTCAGAGACTTGGAGATTTCCTTGGAAAGCCTGCAGAAGCAAACAGCGCTGTAGTTACACCGACTTACAAACCGGGTGTAACATGGGTAGACATGACAGAGTGTCTTCCGGATTTCATAACAGATGCTATGAAAGAAGCGCTGCCTTATATGGGTAGAAAGATTAAAGGCTTTGATATGGCAGATGCAGTTATCACAGGCGTAGAAACTCGCAGTTCGTGTCCTGTGCGTATCAACCGTGGCAAAGACCTTCAGAGCGTAAGCGCAGCAGGTATCTATCCGGCTGGCGAAGGCGCAGGCTATGCAGGCGGTATCATGTCAGCAGCAGTAGACGGTATCAAAATCGCAGAAGCTGTTATCGAAAGGCTGAAAACTCTTATTTAAGTTTAAGAATATAGAAAAGGTGAATGTATAAAGCTGAATGCGACAGAGCGTATGGTTTTATACATTCACCTTTTATTTTTAATTGCAAAAAAGAGCTGCTACATATTGTAACAGCTCTGATTTGTTTTATTCTTTATTCAGCCTTTGGTGCTTCAGCAGCTGGCTTTTCAGCCTTTGGCTTTGCCACTACAGGCTTCTTTTTCTTTGGAAGCTTAAGGATTGCATTTGTAGGACATTCCTTTAAGCAGAGACCGCAGTTTTTGCACTTGTCTGGGTCGATTGTAGCCTTGTTGTTTTCAACTGTGATAGCTTCAAACTTACAAGCCTTTTCGCACTTCTTACAGCCGATACAACCAGCAGAACAAGCCTTTCTAGTAACACCACCCTTGTCAGTTGAACTACACTTTACGTAAGTAGTGTTTTTCTTTGGAACGATCTTGATGAGGCTGTTTGGACAAGCCTTTACGCATGAACCACAGCCGAGACAGAGTTCTCTGTCTACCCATGCAAC
>JAFYUX010000121.1 GCA_017549385.1 Bacillota bacterium | reverse complement strand
CGATGTGGATACCGCCACCGCCATTACAGCTGTAACCGCCTGAAACTGTACCATTTGAAAGATAGAGAGTACCAAATACAGATATTACTTCACCGTTATAACCATAAGAATTAAGTCTTCTATTGATAGTATGACCATTCATATCGAGTGTAACAGTTAAACCTTCAGGAACACAGATGGCACCATTAAATAAAAATCCATCATCAGCATTGAAATCGAAATTGCCATTTTCAGCATTCCAGTCAGAAAGAAGCTTTACTGTTACGTTATTTGTCTGCGTACCGTCTGAAGAAGTACCTGTAGCTTTTTCTATAGCAGCTGCCCAGCCTTCGTCAAAATCCATAAAAGACTTAGATCCGTTAGAGCTTGAATTGTTGTTATTTTCCCAGCTTACGATCATACGCAGTGTCTTTATATTATTCCCAAAACCAACTTCTGAACCCTCAGCGAGAGATAATTCTTTATATGTAGCAGTAGCTAAACTAGCTTTTTCAAGGATGATATTGTCCTGATCATTACCTACATAGTTATCCTTGATTACGATTTTGCCGTTTAAATCAATATGTCCTGCTTCAACAATATATGCTTCGCAGAATACGCCTGCCCCTGACGTACCAGCAATATTGTGCATAACTGTGATATCTTCGAGTAAAACATCGGAATCATTATCAACGAGGATACCGCCACCCTTTACAGCAGCATAATTGTTTGTGATAGTCACTCTGCAAATCTTACCGTTTGAAACACCATCAGCATAGATACCGCCACCCCATGAATTAGCAGTATTGTGTGTGATGATACTGTTATTATCACCCATTACTCTGCAGTAATCTTCGTCCATAAAGATACCGCCGCCATCACTCTTGGCCCAGTTATACATGATTTTTGTTCTTTCCAGATATAAATCATTACCGTCTTCCATGTATACGCCAGCACCGTCATATGCTGTTTTATTACCGGCAATAGTAACATCACTCAATCTAATAATAGAGCCATCCAGTGCATTGATAGCACCACCGTAATCATTATTGTGAGCACCTGTGATAAGCGCACCAGTGATATCAACCGCTGAATCTGCATTGTCACCGCTGAACCATACTCCATTGCTCACATAGCCCTTATGTACTACAGATGTGTCTCCACCTTTGATAGTAAGTGTTGCACCCTCTTCTACTCTGATTGCTTCGCCGTTTTTTGCAGCTGTGCCTGAAAGACCACGATTAATCATATGACCATTCATGTTGATAGTCATTCTTCTATTTTCCGGTACTACTAATGCGCTGTCTAAATTCCAGTCTGCAAGCATAGTGATAGATCCGTTTTCCCATACAGCAGCCCATGCAGTTTTTACATCTGCATATTTTACACCGGCTACCTCAGCTACATACCCTTCAGAAGACTTAGCGGCTAAACCTGCTAAATCTGCCAAACCGGCTAATTCAGCAACTGCAACTTCAGTACCTTCAATTGCAAATGCTTCTAACTCTGCAGAGCCGTCAGTTTCTGCACCTTCTACTGCAGCTAACTCAACTTCTGCTGATTCTGCGACAGGTAATCCTGCCTCTGCCACCTGCGCTTCAAAAGCAAGTGCTTCTGGTTCGATTACTGTTCCTAAGTCAGTATTCGCAAAAGCGCAAACACCAAAAGTGCTTAAGCAAAGCATGAGAACCAGTACCAGTGATAAAAATCTTTTCATCATAGACCTCCTTATCACTTTAGAAATAACTAATCGTATAGTTTTAATGGTTGATTGTTTATAAAATTAAGTAAATTTTTTCAAAGATTACATATTTTATCTAATACATTTATTATGCTAAATTATTTATGCTTTACCTATAACACTAAAATCAGGTGCTTCAGTAGAATCGTAATCGATATAGTGTACGCCTGAATTTATAACATCGTCATTCTTGTCATAGTGTGTGCATATATACTTTGTGAAAAGATCAGATACACAATCATAGTAAATATAGAAGGTTGCAGATTCGCCAGTTTCTGCATTGGCTAAATTGATAAAGAAAACATAATAGCCGTCTTCCCAATATGAAACTGAATAATCTTCTATATAGCCCATGGCAGTCCAGTCTGGGATAATCCACTGGCCAGTAGTCAGTTCGAGATATTCTTCGTCTGATAATTCTACTGGAGTGATATTGCCGTCTGTGTTGATATAAGATGCCGGCTTTGTATCTTTGTCAGCGTATCTTATGTAGGCGAGTACAGGTTCTTTACCAGCAACAGACGTAGTTGATTCAACACATACATAACCGTCTTTTAATACGTACTTTGTGTTGTTCTTATACATTTCTTTTGTGAAAAAATCGTCTGCGTATAAGGTTTCGTTATCAGAAACAACAGGATATTTTTTCAGAAGATCAACGAGAGTGTTTTCTGCAGCCAGCGTTTCTAAATCAGGAACTTTGTACTCTACGTTTTCTTCAGCCCATGTAGCCAGTCGCTGTATGAGTGCTGCTGCCTGGCTGCGTGTAGCGTAGTCATTTGGCTGGATATTTCCATCTATGCCGTTTACAAGACCTATTTCTACTGCCCAGAGTACTGCATCTGTTGCCCAATCAGCAACTTTATCGGCATCCTTAAAACTGTCGAGAGATGCATCTGCTGATGGAGCAGGATTACCATTGAGATATTCGATAAATCTCTGAAGCATTGCTGCAAATTCCTGTCTTGTGATTTTCTGATCAGGTGCAAACAGGTTGTTTCCAACACCATTTACGATTTTGTGCGAAGCAGCCCAGTTAACAGCATCTGTGTACCAGAGACCATCGGCAACATCAGAGAAAGACTCTGCAGCTTCTACTTCTGGTTCATCAGCCATTCTATAAAGAATAGTAACGATCATAGCACGGCTTGTATTGCCATCTGGAGCAAATAATCCATCGCCGACACCGTTCATATAATCGTTTTCGTAGCAATAATGGATGCCATCGTGGTACCAGAGAGATGCGTCCAGATCTGAAAACTCGTTGATAACGCAGAGCTTAGGATCATCGCATTCATCGTATGATTTAGCATATTTCTCGATATATATTTCATTTATGATGTTGCCATCCTTATCGATAAAAGCTTTTTTGTCTGCATCATATGATCCGTTTTCAGGCTCTGAAATAATCATATTGTCAGATAATACTACAGTGCAGTGTTCGCCGGCATCTACGATAGCTCCGCTATCTTTGATAGATTTGCTCCCAAGTGCATGAGCAACGAAAGTTGCATTTAAAATGCTGATTTTACCGTCAGAACATAAAGCATACGCATATGAATTATCGGATTCAGTACCTATTTTGACTGTACTGTTTTCAATAACTATGTTGCCTTCTGATGCAACAAAACCTTCAACCTGGTTTGAACCTAAAACATCCATATAGATGAAAGACTTACCTGTAACAGATATTTCTTTGCCACCAGCGGAAATACCATGAGTATGTCTGCTGTCATCAGATGTCGTATATGATTCGATAGAAATGAGAACTTCGGAATTGTTGCTGATTTTTACTGAACCTGTTTCAGAACAGAGGCCTGAAATACCATTATTTGTGCCGACACCTATTAAGGCACCGTCGATAATGATATCTTCGTAGGCACATACCACAGCATCTTCTGAATCGCCTCCATCTGGATTTTCTACATCAATCATCATATTTACTTCTGTGCTGATGAAAGAAACTGATCCAAATGACAGGATTATGTGCTTAATGTTTTTGTCTGCAGAGATTGAGAGTGAGCCGTTACCTTTAAATGTTACGTCTCCGTCACATCCGATGAGAGCGTTCTGTTCTGTTTCACTGTCAAGAGAAGTGATTGTGTTGTCACCTTCTAAAACAACAGTGGAATTTGCAGGGAGGAGAATTGCATTTGTACCTTCTACTGTCAGATCTAAGTCTGAGAGTGTAAGGGTAGCTGTTTCTGTATCCCATGTCCAGCCATCGCCGCTTCTGTCCGCGTCAGCATCTAAAAGATGAAGAGGGCTAGCTGGTGTCATATCATCTGAATTTTCTGAATCAGATGCATCTGTTGATAATATCGCGTCAGCGGAGCTGTCGGATAAGATTGCTGCATCAGTATCTGTAGCATAAACAGGCATGATAGCCAGTGTGCTAAAGAGCAGGGTGATTACAAGCAGCATTGAAAGGAATTTGTTTTTCATATACGTTTCTCCTGTCTTAATTTAATTAAGGTGGAATTTGTAATTACAATTAATCCCAACATAAAAAATGTATCTATACAGTAACATCTATAATTTAATATTATAATTTTGACCACGTTACAAAAGTGTTACAGCAATTAAAAAAAAGAGTTCTGGACGTTACCATCCAGAACTTTTTTATTCTACATTTTGTTATTTTTCTTTTCTTCTGAAATCTTCTTTCCAAAATATACAATCGGTATATATGTCACTATCGGCAACAGGTACCCGACATAGCTATACGCAGACTGAACAAGGGCATTGTAAATGGCATGATATATGATTGCCGTTATCAGCAGTGCAAAGGTACCTGTATAAAACAGCTTTTTCTTTTTGTGTACATAAGACATACCTGCACCTACTGTAGCAGTACAAATACCGTGCATCAGGCCTGTACCGAATCCTCGAACGATCGCTGTAAAGATTGAGAATGTACCCACATTTCCAACAAGTATATAGGAGCTTTCCAGAACTGCAAAACCGATACCAACGGCAATGGCAAGAGACATAAGTTCGTGTCTATCATCAGAAAACAGGAATGCATATAACAGAACAGGGACTGCTTTTACCACTTCCTCTACTATTGGTGTGACTGTAGTAGTTATATAGTAAACATCCATGCCTAACATATTATATAAAAGGCCGTTTATTTCTGCTACAAAGACACATAAGAACATGCCTATAATCATAAAGCCAACTGTTCTTTTTGATTTTGTTTCCAGAAGTGCCAGCATCAGAGTCAGCGGAGCTGCGATACATACAAAAAGAAGATAGATTACATTTTCCATAATCTAGTCCCCCTTTCTGCGCACATGATCATAACAATGCACATCACAGCGGCTAAAATATCCGATATCAATGATATTGCCTTTAAGCCCATAACATCTGTCACCTGGCATACAGTACAAATTACAGCCATTACAAAAGCACTCATATTGTATGTTCTGATTGCCTTTACAAATCCAAATCCCATGTCAGGGAAAATACCATGCTTTACATTGTAATATGAGGACAGTGCTGCCGGAATTGCCATTGCAATTGTGATTATCTTCATTTCAAGAGACGCATGAGAACATATCGCTGGAATCGTGAGAGCTATCATCAGTAATGGTGCTCCAAGACTTAACATCCTGTATCTGGCCATAGCTTTATCGCCATCATCGATCAGACTGTCCATCTGACCCAAGTTTGCTGAAAATATAAATAAGAAACATCCGAAAGTTCCCAGATATCCTACATGAAAATGTTCCGGAAGTCCTCCGGCCGTGAGAAAACTTACTGCGCCGAAAAGCTTACCTAAAGCAAAACATCCGATCCCGCAAAGGATAAGGTTTACATAGAGAGCAACCTTTCGTTTATAATATTTTGCTATACCCCATATAAATGCAAAACCTGCCCCTAAAAACGGCAATAACTCCTGCACTATGGAAACGATATTATTTTCCATCATTCCACCTTGCTTATCTAAAAGTCTATATTATTCAAAACAAATTTTAACATAATAAATTATTATATCATTTTTGTATATATATTTGCACAATTAACAAAAAACAACCCGGTCTTGCGACCGGGTTGCCTTAACATTTCAATTTGATTTTTTACAACTTAGATTGTTGCGCCAGAACCTGTATCCTTGAGGATTACGTCGTGTGCGCCACCTTCTACGAT
>JAFYUX010000120.1 GCA_017549385.1 Bacillota bacterium | reverse complement strand
GAGCAAACCTCGAAACTTCCATCTACTACTTCGAATTATTAAAGAAGGCTGGCATCAAGACTCACTATGTTGATGCAGACTTAGAAAACGCTACTATGGAAGTACTTCCAGCTACAGTATTCGGCAAGGGCCTCGAAGTTATCTGCAGACACGTTGCTACAGGCAGCTTCATCAGAAGATATGGCGATTACATTGCTGATGGCACTCCATTACCAGGCGGCTATGTAGAATGCACATTCAAGAACGACGCTCTCGGTGATCCACTCGTAACAGGCGAAGGTCTCGCAGCATTAGGCGTAATGAGCCCTGAAATGTTCGAAAGCATGAAGAAGCAGACTTTAGAAATCACTCAGATCGTAGCTGACGACTTAAAGACTCTCGGTCTCGAACTCTGGGACATCAAATTCGAATTCGGTTTCAACAATGACGAAGTTATCCTCATCGACGAAATCGCTTCTGGCAACATGAGAGTTTACAAGGATGGCGTTATCGTAGATCCAGTAGAACTCACAAAGATTATCAATAACAGATAATATTTCTTGAAATCTTATCCGTGGCAGTTTTTCTGCAAAGGAAATCTGTCCACGGATTTTTTATAGTTAAAAGGGAAATCGTTATGAACGAAAACAGCAATTTTACCCAGGGCAGTATCCTTAAAAAACTGCTTTTATTTATGTTACCGATTCTGGGAGCACTTGTGCTTCAGAGTATGTATGGCGCTGTGGATATGCTTGTTGTAGGTCAGTTTGGTTCTACAGAAGGTATTTCCGGCGTTTCTACAGGCGGCAATATCATAAATCTGATTGTCTGCACAGTAACTGCTTTTTCAATGGGCATTACAGTGCTTATAGGCAGATATATAGGTGAAAAAAAGACTGAAAAACTCGGTAAGGTGATTGGCGGAGCAATCTTTATATTTATTTTGGTTGCTATTCTTTTATCGGTTATTCTTATAGCCTTTGCCAGACCTATTTCAATGCTCATGAAAGCTCCTGTCGAGGCCGTAGACGAGACTATTGCATATCTTCGTATCTGCGGAGGCGGCATGATTTTTATCGTGGCATATAACGTTATAAGCAGTATTTTCAGAGGATTGGGAAATTCAAAACTGCCGCTTCTTTTTGTATTTATCGCATGTGTGGTAAATATTATCGGCGACCTTATACTTGTTGCAGGATTTAAGATGGATGTAGTAGGGGCGGCTATTGCAACAGTTACAGCTCAGGCTGTCAGTGTTATCCTGTCACTTGTTATTTTAAGACGACAGCAATTACCTTTCGAAATAAAACCGTCTGATATCGGATTTAACTCTGAAATCAGAAATTTTGTAAAGTTGGGTACACCTATTGCTTTTCAGGAGTTTTGCACAAACCTGTCTTTTATGGCACTCTGTGCATTTATCAATGCTTTGGGACTGGCACAGTCATCAGGATACGGTGTTGGATTTAAGATAACCTCTTTTATGATGCTTATCCCTGTGGCTATAGTACAGTCTATGTCAGCCTTTATCGCTCAAAACGTAGGTGCACAGAAAGAAGACAGAGCAAGACAGGCTATGTTTACCGGTATGGGGCTTGGGCTGATTGTAGGTGTATTTGTTCTGATTGCAACATTATTCTGGGGCGATTACATGTCCATGATATTTACAAAGGATGCTGAAGTAGTTGCGCACTCATATGCATTCCTCATGGGCTTTGCTGCGGACGTAATGCTTACAAGTATCATGTTCAGTATCGTAGGGTACTTTAATGGTCACGGACAGACAAAGTTTGTAATGTTCCAGGGGATTTTCCAGACAATTTTAGTGAGACTTCCGATTTCATATTTTATGAGCATTAGACCAGGTGCCACACTTACAGGTGTTGGACTTGCATTCCCTGCAGCCACTCTTGTGGGCATGTCTATAAATATCGTATATCTCGCTATATATACAAACAAAATGAAAAAGAACAGATTAGCATAATTAGGTATATATGATGATTAATAAAGTTAAAGAAACAGTAAAAATGCAGCGCGAGTATATCTCTTCTCGCAAAAGCTATGACATAAACTTCAGAATAGAAAAGCTGAAAGAACTTTACGGAGCCATCCTGGCACACGAAGAAGAAATCTGCCTTGCTCTCAAAAAGGATCTTGGCAAATCTTATACAGAAAGCTATATGTGCGAAGTAGGACTCACACTCAGCGAGCTTTCATATCAGATAAAGCATGTTAAAAAGTGGAGCAGACCAAAAACAAAGCTCACTCCTTTAGCAAGTTTCCACGCAAAGAGCTATACAGTTGCAGAACCTAGAGGCAATGTTCTCATTCTTTCTCCATGGAACTATCCTTTTATGCTCTGCATGGAACCTATGATTGGTGCTGTTGCAGCAGGTAACTGCTGTATTATTCAGCCATCTGCAGATGCTCCGGCAACCTCTTCAGTTGTAAAGCTTATTGTAGACGAAGTCTTCGAAAGAGGTCATGTTGATGTACTTGAAGGTGGTGTAAATGTTGCTACAGCGCTTCTTGAGGAAAGATTTGACTATATTTTCTACACAGGCAGCGTAAATGTAGGCAAGCTGGTTATGGAAAAAGCATCTCGCAATCTTACACCTGTTACTCTCGAACTGGGTGGAAAGAGTCCTTGTATT
>JAFYUX010000119.1 GCA_017549385.1 Bacillota bacterium | reverse complement strand
CATAGCCTTTACTGTACCCGCTGTACCTACCGGCATAAATACAGGAGTCTCTACGGTACCGTGTGGAGTGTGGAGACGGCCTCTACGTGCTCTTGTACGTGGATCTTCTTTAATAAGTTCGTATGTTACAGCATGTTTCATTTAAAATATGCTCCTTTTCAATCTAATCTATAAACATGGCATCGCCGTAAGAGAAGAAATGATATCCCTCAGCAACTGCCTCACGATAAACATCAAGCATCTTTTCTCTGTCGTACATTGCAGAGATAAGCATGAGAAGTGTTGACTTTGGAAGGTGGAAGTTTGTAATAAGGTTGTCCACTATCTTGAAGCTGTATCCAGGATAGATGAAAATATCTGTGCTTCCGCTGCCTGCAACAAGTCTGCCGTTTTCGTCTGCAGCACTTTCCATTGTTCTTGTGGAAGTAGTACCTACAGAAATAACTCTGCCGCCTTCTTCTTTTGTCTTATTGATAATAGCTGCGTTTTCTTCTGTGATGGAATACTCTTCGAAATGCATGTGGTGCTCTTCTACTACATCGCACTTTACCGGACGGAATGTACCTATACCTACATGGAGAGTCACATACGCCAGTTTAACGCCCTTTTCTGCCACCTTCTGAAGAAGTTCTTCTGTGAAGTGAAGACCCGCCGTAGGAGCCGCTACAGAGCCTTCTTCGCGACAGTAAACAGTCTGGTACATCTGTTTGTCCAGATCTTCTGCTGATCTTTCGATGTATGGAGGAAGCGGAATATTGCCGTTTTCCTCAAGTCTTTCATGGAAATAACCATCATATCTGAACTCGATGATACGAGTACCGTCTTCGCTATAGTCAAGGATGTCAGCTTCCATCATCTTGCCAGGCTGATCACTGAAAACGATAGTGCTACCAGGCTTGAGCTTTTTGCCCGGCTTTACCATTGCTTCCCATCGGTCGCCACCTTTGCGCTTAATGAGAAGAATCTCAGCCTTTGCTCCAGTTTCCTTTTTCACACCGTACATACGTGCAGGAAGTACCTTGGAGTCATTCATTACCAGGCAGTCACCCGGTTTGAGATATTCGAGAATATCATAAAATTTCTTATGATGTACCTCACCTGTTTTTCTATCCACCACGAGAAGTCTCGCCTCGTCTCTCTTCTGAGAAGGATACTGAGCAATCAGCTCCATAGGGAGGTGATAATCAAAATCTGTAATTAACAATTTTATTTCCTCTATTCAAATACATTTTTAACTGCATCCGAGGCTAAACAAGTCAGCCTCTTCAGCTTATTTAATTTCTACGTCTGTAAAGTAATACTCAAGGATATCAACATAAGAATATCCCTGCTTGCCCATAACCTGAGCACCCTGCTGAGACATACCAACGCCATGACCATATCCTCTGCCTGAGAAAATCACCACATCGGAATCGTCATCAAGATAAATAGTATCAGCAGAAACAGCTGTCGGACTTTCGCCGTCACCTGAACCGGCATCTACAACATCCTTTGCCCCATCAGCACCGAGGATATGCGTGCCAGCCAGATTTATCTTTGATACTCCAGAAGAAGATACCGCAAATAACGAAGATCCAAGCTTAACCTTTGCTCCGTAAGAATCCATTGCATATACCGACGCCTTCGGCGACTGTTCTGCATAAGATCCCTCTGGCGATGTTGTAGAACCACCTTCACTGCTTAATTTAAACATTGTTGACTTTAAGCTGGTTCCTGAAAACATGTTACGGATAGCATCTTTTTTAACTGTGTATGTACCACTTGTGCCTTTTACAGTTAAAGAAGCTACTGCCCCTGCACTGTTGTATGAGTCGATAGAGATACTTGTAATATCACCTACACCTTTACCTGCAACAGCTGACTCAAGCTGAGCCTTTGTCAGTTTAACAGTCCATGTATATTCTGGTGAAAACTCATCCTTTTTACCTCTGAGATATCCTACTTTGCTTCCTCCCCACACGTCTTCGTTGTTTTGTGTGTGGCCGCCGCTGTTTGCACTGTAATATGCTGATACAGGAACACCGCCGTAGTACATAATGATACCTCTTGTCTCTTCTACTGCCTGATCTGTTTTAGCATATTCGCCAGAAACACCTTTATATACCTGACAGTGGGTTGTTGTACATACGCCAAATCCCTGAGACTTGTGTTTGTTTTTATTACCATATAAGAAACTGCGGGCAGTAACTGCCTGAGCCTTTATAGCCTCTAAAGCACTTGACTGACCGATTTCTGCATGTAATACACCTCTTAAATAGTCTTCTGAGTTTACGTAATTGATTACGTCCATCTGACTGCTGCTATTAAGATTTAAAATTACGCCGCCACGATATTTCTGACCATCAATCGATATCGCTTCGTTGTCATCATAATATGATGCTGCAGAGATAAACTCCTGACCGTTGCCGGAAAGATAGCAGATATGTTCACCATTATCATCAAGAGCTTCTAATATACCATCTGTGTTCACGACAGTGATCGAAGTGTGAAGCTCGATGTATGACTCTGCATTTGGTTCTGGCGGTTGTTCGTTGCCTGAAACCATGGAAAGTTTAAGACCTCCCGGTGCTGAAATCTTTACTTCAGATGGAGCACTGCTGCCGTATTTAACACCAACTTTCACATAATACTCACCTGCATCGGGTGAATCGGCAAATGATGCTGGTACCATAGTAAAGACCATAATCACCGCAAGGATGATTGATAATAAAGTTTTTCTTTTCATTATGTTGTCACCCTTTCTATGCCGAGATGAGAATATGCCAGATCTGAGACTGTACGTCCTTTTTGTGTGCGGTTGAGAAGTCCCATCT